>CAZBRU010000014.1:6799-14564 GCA_964494585.1 uncultured Planctomycetales bacterium | reverse complement strand
GTGGAGATTATCGGAAAACAGCTTCGTGATATGATGCCATGGATGAAGAAGTAAAAAAGCCAAAGTAGGCTAAAATTAACTATCTCTAATAAAAATTTTATGGCATAATACTAACTATGAATACCATTTTATTTAACAGATCGGGACGATTGTTTACCAATCCTTCTTTTGCAGAGGGAATGAGTAGAGCTTTGGATATTTTAGGCAGTCAAGATATGTATAATGAAGATTCAACTCCAAAAGAGGCTGATAGCAGAGCTTTATTTAGCGATTGGGCTTCAGTAGGCGATCACTTGATATTAGCTGCAGAGGAATTGGCTACCAATGCCAGATAATAGTCCACAGCCCAGAAATAACCCATCCAGTAAACTTATAGCAACAAAGATTGAAGAATTCAGTGGTTTTAGTGGTCCGATTCCCCCGCCACAAATATTACAACAGTACAATAATATTGTTCCTGATGCGGCTGAACGTATTATTCGTATGGCTGAGAAACAATCAGACCATAGAATGGACTTAGAGAGAAAGGTAGTTGACTCGAATATTCTTAAATCCTATTTAGGAATGATCATTGCCGCGGGAATTGCTGTTTATGGTCTTTATATTGCAAAAGAAATATCGATTAATGGAAATCCATGGGCAGCTGGTATTATTGCCGCCCTGGATTTGGGAGGTCTTATATCAGTAGCTATCTACAACGGCTTGATTCAAAAGCGCGAACGAGAAAAACGCCGAGAAACTTCTTCAGCTATACCGAATGCTACAATAAAGAATTAACCCGGTTACTTTAAGCGCTTTGATGCCCCACTCTATATGGGGTTTTTATTTTTAAAAATATGACGATAGAAAAATCACTAAGACTTCATTTAGGCTGCGGCACAAATAAATTACCTGGCTGGGTCAATGTGGATTCGGTCAAAGACTGTCAGCCCGATCTCCTTCATGATTTAGCCAAGCCGCTTGCCTTTACTGATTTGTCCGTCGATGCAATTTTGGCGGAAGGCCTACTCGAACATTTTGACAAATACATGCGCTATGCCGTTTTTAGCGACTGGGTTCGTGTTTTGAAAATAGGCGGGACAATCACCGTTGGGGTTCCGAATTTTAAAAAGATTATTTTCCGGTATTTTAAATTTGAGTTTAATAATTTTGTTGATACCATCTTTGGAGAGAACCTTTGGAATTCCAAGTTTTATATCGGCCATTTCGGAAACCATAAATGGGGTTATTCCAAAGAATCTCTGGCTGACTTTGTAAAACAGTTTGGCATCGAACCTGTTTTGATTCAAACCAAGGCCTTGGCGATTACCCTTGCAGGCAGGAAGACAAGACATCTGCCGCAGGAAGAAGTCGAGGCGTTTATGATTTATTCGCACAACAATAAATGCGGCATTGGTGTTCCTGAGGTCTCGTTTGGATTTGCCAAAGAAAAAATTAGCGTTTTTGAAAGCAATTCAAAATGAAAAACGATGATAAAAATAAAGTTTTAATTTTCGACACGACACTGCGCGATGGAGAGCAGGCTCCGGGCGCGAGCATGAACGACAAGGAAAAGCTCGAAATCGCGTTTGCGCTCGAGCGTTTGGGCGTTGATATTATCGAAGCGGGTTTTCCCATTGCTTCCAAAGGCGATTTTAAAGCCGTTTCTACCGTTGCCAAGCATATTAAAAAGCCGATTATCTGCGGTTTGGCACGATGTGTCAAAAAAGATATTGATGCGGCGTACGGTGCGATTAAAGGCGCTCGTCGGCCGCGCATTCATGTTTTTTTGGCCACGTCCAAAATCCATCGGCAATTTAAACTCAAGATGAGTGAAGCGCAGATTTTAGACCTCGCTATCGAATCCGTGAAATACGCGAAAAAGAAAATTTTTGACATTGAATTTTCTCCGGAAGACGCGGCACGTACTGAAAAAGATTTTTTGTATAAAGTTCTCGAAGGTGCCATCAAAGCCGGCGCTGCCACTGTCAATATTCCGGACACCGTCGGATATGCCATGCCCGGTGAATACGGACGCTTGATTGCGGATATTCGAAACAACGTTCCTAATATAGAAAGGGCTGTGATTTCAACGCATTGTCATGATGATTTGGGGCTCGCGGTTGCCAATTCCTTGGCCGGCGTCAAAAGCGGCGCGCGCCAAGTGGAATGCACTATTAACGGAATCGGCGAGCGCGCCGGAAACGCGGCCATGGAAGAAATCGTCATGGCCTTAAAAACACGCAGCGATGAATTCGGCGGCTGTTTTACGGGAATTAACACCAAAGAAATCCACCGCATTTCAAGGTTGGTCAGTAAATCGACAGGGTTTATTGTTCCGCCAAACAAAGCGATTGTCGGCGGAAACGCCTTTCGCCATGAATCCGGAATCCATCAAGACGGTGTTTTAAAAGAGCGTACAACCTATGAAATTATGCGCCCCGAAGACGTTGGTTTTACCGGAACAGGCTTGGTTTTGGGAAAACATTCCGGCCGTCACGCCTTCAAGATGCGTTTAAAATCTTTGAATGTTGAATTGAACGATAAAGAACTTACTCAAGCTTTTGAACGTTTTAAGGCCGTCGCCGATAAAAAGAAACAAGTTTTTGATGAGGACTTGATCGCGATTGTCGAAGATGAATCAAAATTGACTTTGGAAACCTGGAAACTCATGAATTGCGTCACGACGAGCGGCATGAAAATCGCGCCTCAAGCGACCGTTACCTTGGAATCAAAGGGAAAAACTTTTCAAAATAGTTCAAGCGGCGACGGCCCAGTCGACGCCTGCTATAAAGCAATTGACGCTATAACAAAAATGAAAGGCGACCTCTTGGATTATTCTATTCAAGCTGTTACGCACGGCAAGGACGCGCTTGGCGAAGTGACGGTCAAGGTGCGCTTTAACGGTAAAAAGGTGATTGGCCGCGGAGCCAGCGAGGACGTCTTAATCGCCTCAGCCAAGGCCTATATGAATGCCGTCAACAAAGCCCTCTCGTAATCTTTTTTGATTTCTCATGGATAAAGAACAAAAATCAATCTACGGCCTCATCGGTTATCCGGTCGAGCACAGTCTTTCTCCTTTAATGCATAACGCGGCATTTAAAGCATTAAAGCTGGATGCGGCGTACAAGCTTTTTTCTTTGAAAGAAGAAGAGCTGGAGGATTTTTTTAAAAAGCTGAAAGAAAAAAATAGCCCCATCTTCGGCCTCAACGTGACCGTGCCTTACAAAGAAAAGGTGATTAAGTATTTAGACAGCCTAAGCCCTTACGCCGAGAAAACCATGGCAGTCAACACGATTACAATTTCTCCCGCTCGTGTACTTCAAGGCCACAATACCGACGGGCCGGGATTTTTGACGCACTTAACGGAACTTGGTGTCGCAACACACGGAAAAAAAGTCGCGATATTGGGAGCGGGAGGTTCGGCGCGCGCGATTCTTAGCGTTCTTTGTCTTTTGCCTGAGCGGCCGGCTTCAATTAAAATTTACAATCATCATAAACCCAAGGCCGATGAGCTCGTGCGCGATTTGAAAAACCGCATGGATTTAAAAGGTGTTGAGGTTGTTTTAAGCGTTGATGATTTGGATATTCCAAAGGCTGACCTTTTGATTAATACAACGCCGCTGGGAATGAAAAAAGGCGACCCCGCGTTAGTTGATGAAAATCTTTTGCATAAGAATTTATTTGTTTATGATTTGGTGTACAATGTTTCCGAAACAGCGTTAATGAAACTCGCCGAGAAAAAAGGCGCTAAGGCGTCAAACGGTTTAGGAATGCTTTTTTATCAGGGTGTGCTTGCGTTTCAGCGATGGGCCGATGCTGACTTGGATAAAAAAGTGAAACAAAAAATGCGGGACGCTCTAACCCAAGGACTTTCAAAGTGACAAGTGAATTAGATGTGTTCATAAGGGTTTTCGTCTTTTTATTTGGCGCCATCGTCGGAAGTTTCCTCAATGTCTGCATTGTGCGGCTTCCCAAAGAGCAATCCATCGTCAAACCCCGTTCGCATTGCGTCAACTGCAAAAAAACAATTCCCTGGTACGACAATATTCCCTTGGCAAGCTATCTTCTTTTACAAGGCCGCTGCCGTTTCTGCCATAAAAATATTTTATTCCGTTATTTTTTTATTGAGCTTTTAACGGCTTTTTCATTTCTTTACTTTTATCTGTACTTTGGTTTAAGCGGAAAACTTTTTTGCTACCTTATCTTTTTATCGGGATTGATTGTCGCCACTTTCGTTGATTTTGAACACAGAATCATTCCCGATGAAGTCAGTATCGGCGGAATGATTATCGGGTTTATTTTAAGTTTTATTTTTCCGGAACTTCAAAATATCGTGCCAACAGGATGGCTGTCGCATACTATTTCTGCTGGCTGGTCGCTTTTTGGAATTGTTGTGGGCGGCGGTGCGATTTTTTTGATGGGCACATTGGGTGACTTTCTTTTTAAAAAAGAAACTATGGGCGGAGGCGATGTCAAGCTTTTGGCTATGATCGGAGCGTTTTTAGGCTGGAAACTCGCCATTTTAACATTTTTTATCGCGCCTTTTTTTGGAGCTATTGTTGGGATCGTGGTTAAGCTTCGCACTAAAGAAAATATTATCGCCTACGGCCCTTTTTTGACTTTGGGCGCCTTGATTAGCCTCTTTTGGTCAGAGCCTATTCTAGGATGGATTATGCGCGGCTACGGCATATACTAACTAATATTAGGATTTATATAATGAGCCTGCCTGCCGGCAGGCAGGACCCCAGTTACCCAAAGGCTGGGGTTTTCTTTTTGGAAGGTTTGACAGCCTAATTGAAGTTATGTTACAATCCTGACCATCATGGAAAAGACTTTTAAGACGAAAACCATTGCCCTGATTGGTTTTATGGGGTCGGGCAAATCGGCTGTCGCCCGGATTTTAGCGGAAAAATTGAAACGGAAGCTCTTTTCAACCGATGGGCTCATTGAAAAGAAAGAAAAGCGCACGATCGCGGACATTTTTACCCAAAACGGTGAAGCTTATTTTCGAAGATTAGAAAAGGAAGTATTGGTGGAAATTGTTCAAGAAAAGGACAGCATTATCGATTGCGGCGGCGGAATCGTTTTGGATGAAGATAATCGGCGCATTTTAAAGGAAAACTGCACACTTTTTTATTTAAAATCAACGCCGGATGTGATTTACAAAAGAATTAAGGGCCAAAAAAAACGGCCGCTTTTAAATGTTCCTGACTCAAAAGCGAAAATCGAAGAGCTTTTAAAAATACGCGAGCCGCTTTACAACGAAGCTGATTTTACGATTAATTCTAACGGCCGAACGCCGCGGGACATGGCGGATGAAATCTTAAAGGTGATAGAAAGATGAATGAACTTGATGCGATTTTAACTCTTAACGCGGTTCCCGGATTGGGGAATATCCGCATTCGAAAACTCATTGAACAATTCGGCTCGGCAAGAAACGCGGTAGAAAGCATTCCTTTAGCGTCGCGCGATATTTCTTTAGACAAAGAATACGCGTTGGTCAAAAAACACAACGCTAGAATTATCACTTTTGAAGATGCGGATTATCCGCAGAATTTGCGCGAAATTCCCGACGCGCCCATCATTCTTTATGTGAAGGGAAACATTGCAAAAGAAAATAATCTCGCGATTGCGATTGTGGGTTCGCGTCACGCGTCGTTGTACGGCACAGCAACGGCAGAAAAATTCAGCATGCGGTTGGCTGATTTAGGCATCACCGTTGTCTCCGGCCTGGCGCGCGGCATCGATACGGCCGCGCATCAAGGAGCGCTTAAAGCAAAAGGCAAAACCATCGCTGTTTTAGGCTGCGGCTTAGCGCATATTTATCCGCCGGAAAACAAAAAATTATTTGAAGAGATTGCCGAAAACGGCGCTGTCGTTTCGGAATTTTCCATGGAAACTCCGCCGCACGCGGGGCATTTTCCAAGACGCAACCGCATTATCAGCGGCCTTTCCTTAGGTGTTGTCGTTGTGGAAGCGTCTTTAAAAAGCGGCGCCTTGATTACAAGCCGCTTTGCTTTAGAGCAGAATCGTGAAGTTTTTGCCGTGCCGGGATCGATTGATAACCCTAACGCCGAAGGCACGCACAGTTTGATTAAACAAGGGGCGAAATTAATCAGCAATGTCGATGATATTTTGGAAGAACTTTTTCCTCATCTTCAAAATAAGTTAAATGAAAATCAAAAGCTCGGTACTCGCGCTTTAAATCTAAACGAAAAGGAAAACCGGATTTACAAAATTCTTTCGCACGACCCCATTTATATTGACAATCTCTTAGAGCAATCTCAAGTTTCGCTTGTCGATGGATTAAGCGTCCTGCTTTCGCTCGAGCTTCAACGCCTTGTTAAGCAGCTTCCCGGAAAATATTTTATTCGTAACTAACTTTAAAAAGGAAAATTATGGCCAAATCGTTAGTCATCGTTGAGTCTCCCGCAAAGGTTAAAACCATCAATAAAATGTTAGGCACAAGCTACAAAGTGCTTTCGTCCATGGGGCATTTGGTGGATTTGCCGGCCTCTAAAATGGGCATTGAAATTGAAAATCATTTTAAAGCCAATTTGATTGTGGTCAGAAAAAAACAAAAGGTTTTAACCGCGCTTAAAAAAGAAGCCAAAACGAAAGAAAATATCTTTATCGCGACCGATCCTGACCGCGAAGGCGAGGCGATCGGCTGGAATATCGCGAACCATATCGGCGTGGGCAAAAAAGTTTTTCGCGTCACGTTTCATGAAATCACGAAAGAGGCCGTAACGCAAGCTTTTAAAAATCCGCGCACCTTTGATTCGAAAAAAATCGAAGCGCAGTTGGCGCGCCGTGTTTTGGACCGTATCGTCGGCTACAATTTGAGCCCGCTTCTTTGGAAAAAGGTGGGTTCGCACTTGAGCGCGGGCCGCGTGCAGTCGGTGGCGCTTCGGCTTATCGTTGAGCGCGAGCGCGAGATTCAAAATTTTAAGCCTCAGGAATACTGGCAGATCGCGGTTGATTTGGCGAAAAAAGGAATCAAAGATATTTTAACCGCCGCGCTTGAAAAAATTAACGGCGAAAAATTCGAACTTAAAACGCAAAAAGAAGCCGACGAACTTGTATCTCAAATCAAAGATGAAAAGTTTTCGATTACAAATATCACAAAAAAAGAAGTCAAGCGAAACGCCCAGCCGCCTTTTATCACAAGCACTCTTCAACAGGAAGCGTTTAATAAGCTCGGGTTTAATACCGCCAAAACCATGATGATTGCCCAGCAGCTTTATGAAGGTATTGACGTCGGCGAAGAAGGCGCGGTCGGCTTGATCACTTACATGCGCACCGATTCGGTCAATATCTCCGGGGAGGCTATTACCAAAACACGCCAGTTTATCGAAAAGACGTTCGGAAAAAAATATCTTCCCGATTCTCCGAACGTGTTTAAGTCGAAAAAAAGCGCGCAGGAAGCGCATGAAGCGATTCGTCCGTCCGATGTTCTGCGCCGGCCGGAAGATATGAAAAATTTTCTTTCGGGGGATCAATATAAGCTTTATGAACTCATTTGGAGGAGATTTGTGAGCTGCCAAATGATGCCTGCGATTTTTGAGCAGACAAAAATTGAAATCATGGCGGGCAAATTTCAGTTTGGCATCGCCGGTTCGAGCATGGTTTTTGACGGTTATTTAGCGACGTACAAAGATACCGATGACGAGGAAAAGGGAATTGATTTTTCGAAATACACCAAAGGTGACGCGCTCGAACTCGTTGAGGTGAAACCCACTCAGCATTTTACAAAGCCGCCGCCGCGTTATTCGGAAGCAAG
>CAZBRU010000014.1:0-6699 GCA_964494585.1 uncultured Planctomycetales bacterium | reverse complement strand
AAAGAAGAGCTTGATTACGCGATGAGCAATATTGAAAAGACGGAAACCTTTGTCGATAAAAATTGTCCGCAGTGCGGAAAACCTTTAAGCGTGAAATGGGGAAGGCGCGGAAAATTCTTAAGCTGTTCGGGATTTCCCGAATGCAAATACGCGGAGAGCATTACAACAGGCGTCAAATGTCCGGAACCCGACTGCGCGGGCGAACTGGTCGAGCGGCGGAGCCGCCGCGGCGTGTTTTACGGGTGCAGTAAATATCCCGCGTGCCACCATATCTCAAATAAACTGCCGGATGAAACTACAAAACCAAGTCAACCATGAATCGTTTCGTTGAAAAATTCTTAAATTATATCGAAATCGAAAAGAACTATTCGAAATACACGCTGATTAATTACAAAATTGATTTGGATGAATTTTTTAAATTCGCGGGGGAAGAACTTTCCGTTGAGCGCATTGATTATTTGGTTTTAAGAAAGTTTTTGGCGCATCTTCGGGAAAAAAATCATAAACCCCGCACGCTGGCGCGCAAGCTTTCCAGTTTGCGCAGTCTTTTTAAATTCCTGCATCGTGAAGGGCATATCAAGGCGAATCCGGCGAAACTTATCACAACGCCGAAATTAGATAAAAAACTCCCGCAGTTTTTAGCCGAAAATGAAATTATTCCTTTTCTTGAATCTCCATCTGAGAAAACAGAATTCGGCTTGCGTGACCGCGCGATTTTAGAAACTCTTTACAGCACGGGAATTCGCGTGAGCGAACTCGTGGGGCTTAATACCGACAGTGTGGACTTTGTAAGTAATATTGCCAAGGTCGCGGGCAAAGGTAAAAAAGAGCGCCTTGTCCCCATCGGGGACAAGGCGCTCGCAGCGCTGCGCCGCTATCTTAAAGCGCGCAAACGCCAGTCGACGGCGGTTTTTTTAAACAAAAACGGGACGCGGCTTTCCACACGGAGTGTGTTAAATATTACGGACAAATATATCCGGGTTACAGGCATGCGCGAAAAACTGTCACCTCACGCCCTGCGCCATTCCTTCGCGACGCACTTACTTAATCATGGCGCGGACTTGCGTTCTGTCCAGGAGCTTTTAGGCCATGTCAATCTCTCGACGACTCAAATCTACACGCACATGACAACCGAAAAAATAAAAAGTGTATACGACAAGGCGCATCCTCGCGCTTAGAGTTTTATCATGACCCTAATCTACGATTTCCTTTTTCTCATTTTTGCGGTTCTCTATTTTCCTTACTTGGTTTTGAAAGGAAAATGGCATGAAGGGTTTTTGATGCGTTTTGGGGTTTTTCCTAAAGATTTAAAAGAAAACCTTAAAGCCAAAAATAACATTTGGATTCACGCGGTGAGCGTCGGTGAAGTTCTTTCGGTGGCTCAGCTCATCAAACGCATTAAAGAAATCTTTCCAAATCATCAGCTGGTTGTTTCCACGGTTACAAAAACCGGCTTTGATATCGCAAAAAAATCACTTCCTGCTGACGTGCTCGTTATTTTTGCGCCGCTTGATTTAAGCTATATTGTCAGAAAGTATGTTGAAGTGATTGCTCCAAAGATTTACATCGTTGCCGAGACCGAGCTTTGGCCGAATATCATCAGCGCTATCCATCGCAAGGAAATTCCGATTGTGACCGTAAACGGCCGCATTTCGGATAAAGCCTTTAAGGGTTATTTTCTTATTCGCCCTTTAGTCAAATCTGTTTTAAATCAAATTGATATGTTGTGCGTGCAGGGCGCGCGTGATGCTAAAAAGTTATTTAAACTTGGCGCTTCGGGAGAAAAAATATACGTGGTTGGCAATATCAAATTTGACGATTTGCCGCAAATCAACACGGTCAATCCTAAAGATTTTGGTTTGAGTGAAAATGATCTTATTGTTGTGGCCGGAAGCACGCATCCGGGCGAAGAGGAAATTATTTTAGGCGCCTATGAGAATCTTTTGAAAGAATTCCCGCAGTTAAGGCTTGTGATTGCGCCGCGCCATATTGAACGCGTGGAAGAAATCCTTAAAATGATTGAACGCTTCAATAAGCCATATATCAAATTTTCGCAGATTCAAAATGAGAAAAAAGAAAGCAACCCCGTTATCGTTGTGGACACGATTGGCCAATTGCGGCCCCTTTACGCTTTAGCGGATGTTGTTTTTGTCGGAAAAAGTTTAACCGTAGGCGGCGGGCACAACTTGATTGAGCCGGCGTATTTTGCTAAACCCATTATCGTCGGGCCGCACATGAAAAATTTTCGCGATATCGTCGAATTATTTTTAGCCGATGAAACAATTCTGCAGATTAAAAATTCGGATGAATTTGAACCGGCTCTTAAAGGTCTCCTGCAGAATCCGGAGGAACGCAGGCGCTTGGGCCAGGCGGCGAAAGAAGTTGTTTATAAAAATACCGGCGCCACGGAAAAAACATTAAAGATTGTCGCATCTTTAATTGTCAGAGGATAAATGAAAATTAAGCAAGCCATTTATGAAATCATGACGGAAGGCCCTCGCGCGCGAAGTCAAAGCGCCGGACTTGCGTTTTTGCTTTTACTTTTGTCATGGATTTACGGATTTTACGTGCGAATCATTTCATCAGCTTATCGATTGCGTTTTTTAAGGCGTTACTCTGTTTCTATCCCAATCATCAGCGTTGGAAACATCACGATGGGAGGGGTTGGCAAGACCCCAATTGTTCAACTTATCGCTCAGTTTTTTAAAAGTCAAAATTTAAAACCCGCTGTTATTTTGCGGGGATACGGAAAAACAGAAAATCAAGCGCTAAGCGATGAAGGGATGCTGCTTTCAAATTCACTTGGTATTCCGGTGATTGAGGGCCGCGATAAATTTTTAAGCGCGAAAAAGGCGGTCCAGCAGCTTGAGTGCAATACGATTGTGGTTGATGATGGTTTTCAGCATTGGAGGCTCAAGCGAAATCTCGATATTGTGCTGATTGACGCGACGAACCCTTTTGGAAACGGATTTTTAATTCCGCGCGGAATTTTGCGCGAGCCGTTGAGCGCTTTGAAACGCGCAGGCATGATTATTTTGACCAAAACCGACTCGGGTAAGGGCAATATTGAAAAAATCAAACAAAAACTTTCAACGCTTCATGTCAAGTGCCCCATCATTGAAACAATTCACGAAGCCGAAGCGTTTATTAATCTTTTAGAAGAAAACAAATTGTTCCCGTTCGATTCTTTCAAAAATAAAAAAATTCTTTCGTTTTGCGGCATCGGGAACCCTGATTATTTTGAATATCTTCTAAAGACAAGCGGCGCTAAGGTCATTGTGAATTATTCTTACGGCGATCATCACGATTACAGCGAAAAAGATATCGGTGAGATTATTCATTTGGCCAAGTTAAATGACGCGGCGGCTATTGTTACGACGGAGAAAGACGCGGTGAAGTTAAAACCTTTTTTAAATCTTTTTCCCAAGCAATGCCCGCTTGTAAGTTTGAAGATAAAAATTAAAATCCTCCAAGGACAGGATGAATTTTTTCACAAAATTTCTTCGCTATGAAAGCATTGATAGACTATTTTTTATACCATTTTGTGCGCGCCTTCGGGGTTTTTGTGCGCCGCTTACCGATTTCGGCGGCGCTTTGGATAGGGCGGATGATTGGTACGCTGGGTTACTGCGTCAGCATAAAGCATAAATCCGTAGCTTACGCTAATATCAAGATCGCTTTCGCGGCAAATAAAAAACCGAGCGAAATCAAAAGAATCGTAAAAAATCTTTTCCAAAATTATGGACAGAATTTGATTGAGCTTTTACGTTTGCCTTTGCTCAAACCTAGTGCGCAAAAATATATCCGCTTCGAAGGCGAGCAGCATATTCATGGCGCGCTCAAACAAGGCAAGGGCCTTATCTTGCTCGCCATGCACTTTGGAAGCTGGGAACTTACGAGCGCGGTTGGAAAAATGCTTCACTTTCCGTATCGTTTGTTCGCGAATCCACAGAAAAGATTTTCCAAGCTTGATGAGCTATTAAATTCTTATCGGATGGCGGCCGGCGCGGATGTGATTACGCGCGGGAGGGGAACGAGAGAATTTATTGAAACCCTGCGCAGAAATGAGGCCGTCGGCATGGTGGTCGACCAAGGCGGGCGTGATGGCGTACTCGTAAAATTCTTTGGCAGGCTCGCCTCCATGTCGGTCGGGGCTATCCGCATTGCTTTAAAGTATGATGTCCCTATTTGTTTCGCGGTTATTCACCGCGAAAAAGGCCCATTTCACAAAATTATTGTAACTCCTCCGTTAACACTCAAAAAAACTGGCGATGTCGAAAATGATATTCTGGTTAATTTGGAAATGATTGTTAAAATTATGGAGGAATATATCCAGCAATATCCGGCGGAATATATGTGGTTCTACAAAATCTGGAAATATTCTAAAGAGGCAAAAACGATTATTTTAAGCGACGGCAAGGCGGGGCATCTTCGGCAGTCCGAGGCCGTGGCTGCCGTTTTGGATAAGGCCTTATCGGAACGCGGCATTGTTTCATCAACGGAAATTATTCCGATTCAATTCCGAAGCAGGACAGCCTCTTTTTTAGCTGTTGTGTGCTGTTTGCTTTCAAGGCCGTTTTCTATCCCCGGACGGATGCGTTACTTAAAATGGTTTTTGGCCCGCGAATCATTTTTAAAAATGGCGCATGTCAAAGCGGATTATGTGATTTCGTGCGGCTCGTCCTTGGCGCCGATCAATTTTTTCGCGGCCAGCGATTACCGCGCTAAAAATATTTCTGTTCTCACGCCTGGAATTCTTGGGTTTAGGCGTTTTAATTTGGTTATTTTGCCCAGGCATGATGTCGGAGGAAAAGAAAATTTAAACGGCCGTGCCGCGGTCACCGAAGGCGCTTTAAATTTGATTGATGAAAAATATTTAAAAGATCAAGCGGGCGCGCTTCTTGAGGAATTTCCCCGCCTCCAAGGCAGTTCTCACTTGAAAATCGGAGTTTTGCTGGGCGGGGAAACTAAAAATTATACCTTTACGGAAGCCCAAGCCAAAAAGCTTGCCGAGGCTTTAAAAATTTCCGCGAAAGAACTTAACGCGCTGCTCCTTATAACGACGTCGCGCCGCACGCCGGTATTGATCGAAAAACTTTTAAAAGCGGAATTTGAAAAAGATCTGCACTGCCCTGTTTTAGTTTTGGCGAATGAGCGCAATATTCCCGAAGCGGTCGGCGGGATTTTAGGCCTGTCGGATATTGTTGTTGTTTCGGGAGAGAGCATTTCAATGGTGTCTGAAGCCGCCAGTTCCGGAAAAAAAGTCTTGGTTTTTCCGTTAATGAAGAAGGAAGGCGCCAGAAACAAAGAGGCAAAGCACGACCGTTTTATCGAAGGCCTGCGAGCCCAAGGATACATTGTCCTTGCCGCTGTCGATGAACTGCCGGGACACATTGCGCAGGCTGCAGAGCAACAAGGCCCTTTAAAGGTATTAAAAGACCGGGAAAAAATTTTAGAAAATATTCGCACCATTATTTAACTTATGAAAATCTTACAAATTTTACCAGAGCTTCACGTGGGCGGCGTTGAGACCGGAACGGTTGATTTGGCCAAGTACCTTACGCGTCATGGCCACGAAGTTATTGTTGTCTCAAACGGCGGGCAGTTGGTCAGCGAATTGGAAAAAGAAGGCATCAAGCATTTTAAACTGCCCGTGCACAAAAAATCGCTCTGGACGATAATCCATTCGATGCGCGCTCTGATTAAAATTATCGAAGAAGAAAAGGTAGGGCTCGTTCACGCGCGTTCGCGCGTTCCCGCTTGGATTGCTTTTTTTGCCTGCCGGAAAACGAGGACGCCGTTTTTGACAACCTGTCACGGTTATTACAAAAAACATTTTTCCAGCAGCGTGATGGGATGGCCAAAATCCATTATTGTGCCAAGCAACGTGATCGGCAGGCACATGATAGAGGATTTTAATGTTTCGCCTCAAAATATTCACCATATTCCGCGCAGCGTTGACCTTGAAAAATTTAATGTGCCGCGGGATTACAGCCGCAAGTCGCACTATGTGATTTCGATTGTGGGGCGTTTGACGCCTTTGAAAGGGCACACGTATTTTTTGCAAAGCATGGCAAAGGTGATTCGTTTGCTGCCGAATGTCAAAATTTTGATTATCGGAGACGCGCCGCGCAAAAAAGAAATTTATAAAGAAGAGCTCCAGATTTTGACCAAACGCCTCGGACTTTTGGATTATGTGGAATTTTTAGGAAATCGCCGCGATATTCCTGAGCTCATGGCGCAAACAGATTGCCTCGTGCTTTCAACGATTACAGAGGAAGCCTTTGGCAGAGTGATTATCGAGGCGCAGGCCGCGGGCGTGCCGGTTGTGGCCACAAAAGTGGGCGGTGTGGTTGAGGTTGTGGAAGACGGTAAGACAGGTCTTTTGGTTTTGCCCAAAGACACGGACAGCATGGCGAAGGCGGTTGTGAAAGTTCTCAAGGACAAAAAGCTTGCGCAGCGGCTGGCCGCGGAGGCCAAGAAAAAAATTGAAAATGAATTTACTTTAGAGCGCATGGCCATCGAAACCATCAAGGTTTACGAAGAGCTTCTGAAGGCCATGCGCATTCTTGTCATTAAGCTCAGCGCTGTCGGCGACGTTATTCTAATCACGGCTTCTTTAAAGGCACTGCGTGAAAAATATCCTCACGCAAAGATTCACTGCCTTGTCGGGATTGAATCCAAAGAGATTTTACAGCG
>CAZBRU010000013.1:0-14794 GCA_964494585.1 uncultured Planctomycetales bacterium | reverse complement strand
AGCTATTCAGAGTATTGCCCGCAATGTGATTGGAAATATCAAAAGGTTTCCGGGCAACAGCAGCATTCTCCTGATGAATGCGCATACAATAAAGAATATTCCGCGGTTTTGAGCGCTATTTTAAGCGGAGAGATTACCCGGGCGGAGGAAAAGTTTGAACGGGAGGCCGTTCAAAAGATTCAGAAGGGAAAAAAGAGCGCCTATCATGACCTTTGTTCCCGCAAAAGATCTTTCGAGGCATTTCTCGATATCATATCGATTTTAATATCCATGGGTTTTTTTATTTATGTTGTTGTGCGTTTAGCTTTGCCTCTTTTCGGTCTTATCTATGATTTTTAAAGATAAAATATTTTTTTAAAAAAGGAGCAATCTAATGAAAAGATTAATCATATGTATTTTGATTCTTTTTTTGAGCGGCTGCAGTTTGGGTAAGGATATTCTTACCGATTCGCAATTTACACAATATCAACAAGGCCTCGACAATCTTGAGCACGAATACCATCAAAATAAGATTAGTTATGTCGAGTATCAGCAAAAGAAAAAAGATTTAGAAGGTAATTACGACCGGACAATTAAGATAAGAGAGAATTCTTTAAAATAACTTATGAAACTTTACGGTAAAAATCCGGTGCTTGAGAGATTAAGGTCAAATCCGAAGAGCATCCGAAAAATCTTTTTAGAAGAAAATTTCGGTGACGTTTCTTTTATCCATCATCAGGCGCACAAATGGAATATCCCGGTTGTGTCCGTGCCGCGTTCGAAGATGATTAAGCTTGGGAAAAGTTTAAATACGCAGGGGATTTTAGTTGAAATCGATGAATTTTGTTATACGCCTTTCGAAGATATCTTGGAAAATTCTCTCTCAAGAAATGATTCCATTATTTTCTTGGATAATTTGAACGATCCGCAGAATTTAGGCGCGATTTTGCGGACACTCGCGTGCTTGGGGGGATTTTCAGTCGTGCTTCCGACGCACGATTCGGTTGAGGTGACGGAAGCGGTTTTAAGAGTCGCGTGCGGCGGCGATAATTATGTGCCGATTGCGCAGGTTTCCAATTTAAATCACGCTATTGCGGCCGCTAAAAAAAGCGGTTTTTGGATAGCGGGCACCGTAGTCGCAGGCGGAAAGAACATTTTGACCACACCTCTGCTTTTTCCCTTAGCGCTTGTGGTAGGTTCCGAGCAAAAAGGAATCCGAGAAATTCTTCTAAAGCACTTGGATTTAACTCTAACGCTTCCCATGCCGGAGGCCAAACTTTCATTTAACGTGTCACATGCCACAACCATTTTTGCCTATGAAATCACAAGACAGAAAAAAATTCAAAAAACAAAATAACAATTCGCTCCATGCTTTAAATCTTTTCGCGGAGGCCGGACTTTTAAAACGGGTCAAGAGGAGCGGCTGGTGGGTGGCCGGTATTCCTGAACCTGAAAGCGTGGCCGAACACTGTTTTCGCTGTGCCATTATCGGCTACTATTTGGCGCATTTAGAAAAAGTTGACGCTTTTCAAGTTCTTGTGATGACGCTTTTTAATGACATCCACGAATCACGCATTAACGACCTTCATAAAATGGGGCATTACTATATTGATTTTAAGGAGGCCGAGAAAAAAGTTTTTGAAGACCAGGTTCGAAATTTGCACCCGAGCGTTAAAAGTGAATTGAGTGTTCTAAGAGGCAGTTACGATAAGCAAAACTCTAAAGAAGCGGTTGTGGCGCGCGATGCGGATATTTTGGAATGTTTGCTGCAGGCCAAAGAGTATAAAGACCATGGCCATGGCAGCGTCGAGAGATTCTTTCATGGGGCGCCGTCTTTTCTGAAGACAAAAAGCGCTAAAATGCTGTGGCAGAAGATGAAAAAATGGGACAGCACGGCATGGTGGCACGGGATAACAAAGTTTGAACGATGATTTTTTTGAAACTTTTTAAAAGGAATATGGGCGTGCTTTTTATCGCCTTTATTTTTTTGCAGGGATGCACGACATTTAATCCGGCGACCGGCCGCAATGAATTTATTTTTATTTCAACGGATTATGAAATCGAGCTTGGCAAGAACATGCAAGAGGAAGTTCTTAAGCAGTATAAGCTTTCGAATGACGCCGAAAACGTGGCTCGTGTTCAGAGAATCGGCGAGCGTGTGGCCCGCGTATCCGACAGGCAGGATTACAAGTACCATTTTTATCTTTTAGACAGTAAAGAAATCAATGCCTTTACGATGCCCGGCGGAAATGTTTATTTTTTTAGCGGGCTTATGGAAAAATTAAGCACGGATGATGAGATCGCGGCGGTTTTAAGCCATGAAGTCGGCCATTGCGCGGCACGGCATGTTATAAAAAAATTTCAAGCGGGTATGGGCTATAATTTGATTGCCGCCTTGGTCCTTAGCCGTTTGGAAAGCGAAAGCACTCAACAGCTGGCCCAGGAAGCCGGCAATGCCGGCATGGGGCTCGTTATGAACGCGTACGGCCGTCAGGACGAATATCAGGCTGACAGCCTTGGAGTTAAATATATGTACTTGGCAGGGTATAATCTAGATGGTATGATAAACACCTTAAATGTTTTGAAAAAAGAAGGCGAAACATCAAACACGCCGGCGATTTTAAGAACGCACCCGTACGTCGAGGACAGAATCAAGGCTGTTCAAAAAGAAATCGACGGCGCCCCTCAAAAATATGGCCCTAAATAAAAGAGGATACTTCTAAGACGGTATGGAACGTATAGGTATTGCAGCGAGCAAGATTGCCAAGGGAAATCTTCTTTTATACAATTTTTTTGTTCTGTTTATTGCGCTCCTCTGTTCCCTTCTTTTATTTTTTATCTCCGGTACGCTTATTATTATTGCCATCGTTATCATTGCTGTGTTAAAAAGCATTGGTTCTTTTCCCGATTTGAATCAGTGGATGCCCATCATGGTTATGGTTTTAAATGCCTTGGCCGTGGTGATCGGTGTGCTCGCCCTTTATGCCATTATCAAAAATATAAAATTGTTTAAAAAATGAAAAACAAAACAACGCAACGTTCTGATCCTGACAGTATCAAATTCCGTGAACTCATTGATAATTTACGGGTGGGCGTCTATCGCAGCCATCCCGGGCCTAAAGGAAAATTTTTGTTTGTCAATCCCGCGCTGTGCAAGATGCTTGGTTTTACGGAAAAAGAAATCCTTAGAGTACCCGCGGCATCACTTTATGAGAATCCGCGTGATCGACGTCATTTTATAAGCAAGATCCTTCGGCAGGGCTTTGTCAAAGACGAAGAAATCAAGCTTAAGCGGCACGACGGTATGCCGGTGTGGTGCGCTGTTTCTGCCGTTCTTGTCAAAGACAAAAAAGGCAAAATCCTTTGGATAGACGGCATCATGGAGGACATTACAACTCACAAGCAAGTTGAGCAGGAGCTCTTAGAGTCTAAGGAACTTTTTCGCGTAGTATTTGATAATTCGCCGGTCGCGATTACTGTTATCGACAAGGAAGAAAAAATCATTGCCTGGAATGCCTTTGCCGAAAAGATGCTTGAGATGACTAAAGAAGACCTTTTTAATAAATCGGTACGGACGCTCTATCCTCCATTGGAATGGAAGCGTATACGCTCCTCTAAGACGCGTAAAAAGGGGCTCCTTGCCAATATGGAGACCAAAATTATTAAAAAAGGCGGAAAAATTCTTGAGGTTAATCTTTCGGTTTCTATTTTGAAAAATATTGACGGTAAAATGACAGGGGCCATCGGCATTATGCAGGATATTACAAGCCAAAAATTAGCCGAACAGAAACTGCGAGAATCCGAAAATAAAACGCGTATCATTTTGGACCACTCGGCCGCGGCCATCACCCTTACGGATAAAGACGAGAAAATTGTTTCTTGGAATAAATTTACGGAACAACTTTTGGGTATGAAAAGTGCTGACTTATACATGAAACCAATAAGCTTTTTATATCCGAAAGAAGAATGGAAGAAAATTCGCGCCGAAGACATACGCAACCTGGGTTCGAAACACCATTTTGAAACAAAAGTTATCCGCAAGGACGGAAAAATCATCGATGTCGATTTGTCCGTGAATGTCCTTAAGGATGATCAGGGAAATATCGTGGGTTCGGTTGGAATCGTTCATGACATAACCGAGCGAAAACGCACGCAGGAAATACTTCTCCAAGCTAAAATCGCCGCCGAAGAAGCCAATCGCGCCAAATCCATGTTTTTGGCCAATATGTCGCATGAGGTCAGAACTCCGATGAACGCTATTTTGGGGATGATTGATTTAACGCTCGACACGCCGCTTAGCGATGAACAGATGGATAATTTGAAAACAGCGAAAGATGCCGCCGGAAATCTTTTGAATCTTATCAATGATATTTTGGACCTTTCGCGTGTTGAGTCCGGAAAGATTAAGCTTGAAGCGATTGAATTTAATCTGCGCAATGTGATTCATAGCGTGTGCAAGGGTTTAACTGTTTTATCAAAAAATAAAAATCTTGAACTGGTTTGGACCGTTCACTCTTCCGTTCCGGAATTTCTCGAAGGAGACCCGCTCAGGCTGCGTCAAATCATTATTAATCTTGTTAACAATGCGATTAAATTTACGCACAAAGGCACGATTGAACTTTCTGTTGAGGCCTTGTCGGCTGAACATGACGAGTGTCAGCTCAAGTTTTGCGTTTCGGATACGGGAATCGGTATCGCTAAAGATAAACAGCCTAAGATTTTTGAGGTCTTCAGCCAGGCCGATGATTCAACGACGCGCCGCTATGGCGGCACCGGTTTGGGGCTTGCCATTTCAAAACGTCTTGTTGAAATGATGGGCGGGCGTATTTGGCTTGAAAGCGAAGAATTCAAGGGAAGTAGATTTCAGTTTATCGTCACATTCAAAATTAAAGAAAAAACATCTTCCATGGCAGTGCAGGGCGATTTAGCTGATTCTTCGGAAACATCAACGGCTGGGGGTCAAGATTTTTTAAAAAATGCCCATATTCTTTTAGCGGAAGATAATCTGGTCAACCAAAAGGTGGCCACTAAAGTTTTGGAAAAACGCGGATGTGTCGTTAAAATAGCTCAAAATGGGCAGGAGGCCGTTGATTCGGTAAGCCGTGAAAATTTTGATATGGTTTTAATGGACGTTCAAATGCCTATTTTAGACGGTTTGGAGGCGACAAAAATTATCCGCGACGAAGAAAAGCAGACGGGCAAACGTGTCCCGATTGTTGCCATGACCGCGAGGGCCATGGATGGGGATGAAAAAAAATGCTTTGAGGCGGGGATGGATGGATATATTTCAAAACCCATTGAACCGGCGAAGGTGTATGAAACCATTGAACAGATTTTATCTAAAAGGGCAAATTCTCAAAGGACGCAGTAGTTTAGTTTTTAGGAAGGATGACATCCATGGATCCCATTGATTTAAAAGAAGTGTTAGAGCGTGTTCAGAACGACAAAGAACTTTTGAAAGAATTGCTTGATATTTTTTTGCAGGACTGCCCTCAAAAAGTAAAAGCCATTAAGGAAGCCTATCAAGCTAAGAATATGACTCAACTAAAAGATGCGGCACATTCCATGAAGGGGGCTTCAGGAAATATTTCAGCCAAACAGTTGTACGCCTTGTTTTCCGCGCTTGATCAAAAAGGTAGAAATGATGATTTTAGCGGTGTCGATGTTTTAATTGCGGATCTCGACCGCGAGCTTAAGGTTTTAGAAGAGTATTCCCATAAGCTAAAACAGGAATTATCTTAAAACCATCCACGCCATTTTTTTTCTTAATTTTCTAATCACGCTGATATGTTATGGGGTTGCTCTGCACGGGCCTTTTGTGCTCGACGACAAATCCATTATTCTGCAAAATCCCCTTATTCACGGCCTTCACAGAATCGATAAACTTTTCTTTTATGACCCCAGCCGTTTTTTAACGCACTTTTCGTTTGCCATTCAGTACAGCGTGTGCGGAAAAAATCCTTTTTGGTTTCATCTTATAAATACTTTTATTCATTTTCTAAACAGTTTCTTAGTTTATAAGCTTTTATCGGCAACTCTTTCTCTTGGCCAGTTTTTTCAAAAATCTTCCAAGTCAACGGAAATCATTCCCATATTTGCCGCAATGTTTTTTTTATTGCATCCGGTTCAAACCGAAGCCGTAACATATATTGTGCAGCGCTCTGTTCTTTTGGCGTGTAGTTTTTGTTTAATGAGCCTGCTGTTGTATTTGAAGCTTAAGAAACATTTTGATTTGAGAACTTACCTGCTTTTATGGACAGTCGTTCTCTTAGGGTCGATGACAAAACCTTCTTTTATTACGGTCGCCGGTTTTGTTTTGCTTTACGAAATAACATTCTTTGACTTTTCCCGGCGGTCCATAAAAAATAATGTGCGGATTTTGCTTCCATTTTTTTGCGGCGCCCTGCTTGTCTTGTTGTGGTTATTCTTATTTTTAAAGTATTATTTCTTGGCTACCTTCGGCCTCTCAAAAGGGTTTTATCTCACGTCTCTTGCTCCAGATACGGCACGGTGGGAATATTTTCTAACCCAAACGAGAGTTATTTGGACGTACATTCGCCTTCTTTTTTTGCCGATTGGACAAAATATAGATTACGATTACGCGTTGTCGCAAAGTGTGTTTGAACCTAAGACATTTTTGGCATTCTGCGGGTTTTTCATCCTTTTGTACGGCCTTTGGTTGTCTTACCGAAAAAACCGTGCCGTATTTTTTGGATTGGGATGGTTTTTTGTCGCGCTGATTCCTGAATCGAGCATCTTTCCTTTGCCGGATGTGATTTTTGAACACCGCTTGTATCTATCCACTATTGGTTTTGGATTCCTTTTAGCTTTTGTTTTGAGTCAATTCGTTCAAAATGAAAAACGTTTCACCGCTTATAGCGCGTGCATTTTTATCTCGCTCAGCATGATGACATATTCCCGCAACATTTTTTGGAACAATGAATTTCTTCTTTTAAAAGATGCGGCAAGAAAGTCTCCTTATAAAGTACGGCCTCATGTTCAGTTAGCGGCAGCTAATGTCGAGATGGGCAATATGTACTACGGGAAAAAGCAGTTTAATGCGGCTTCAAACTATTACCGGATGGCCATTCAAGTTAATCCTTACGACGAAGTGCCTTACATCAATTTGGGCAATATCTCTCGCGATGCAGGGAAGTCTTCCGATGCAAAAAAATTTTATGAAAAAGCGATAAGTCTCAATCCCGGTTCTTGGCAGAGTTACTATGTGCTCGGCAATATGTATTTAAGCGAAGGTGATTTCAAAAAAGCCGTCGAGGTATACCAAAAAGCTATTGCTTCAAATAACCGCTTTGCCGATGTCTATAACACACTTGGCATCGCGCTTGTTAATCTCAAACAGTATACAGCTGCCGAAGCACATTTTAAGAAGGCCATTGAGCTTGACCCGCGCTTTGAAATGGCTTATGCGAATCTTGGATTATGTTACAAAGAAATGGGGCGCACTCAGGATTCGAGGCGGTATTTAATGAAATCGAAAGAATTAAGAGGTCAAAAATGAAATTTCACGGCTCCTTTTCTTGTGATAAGATATCACAAACTAAAAAATCTTTATGCCGACCTTATATTTAATTTTTATCATTGTCAGCCTTGTGGTGGTTGCCTGCGTTGTTGTCATTTTTGCCTTTCCGGAGGCGCCCGCTCATAGGAAAAAGATTTATAGAAACATTCCGCCGCCGGTTATTCCTCCTAAAAAAGAGGGGCTCGCGATAAAATTGGAGAAGCATATCCAATCTTTAAAAGTCGAGATTGAAAAAGAGAAAAGCGAAACCAGAAAGGCAGCGGAACAATTAGAAGCGGAAAAGGAAAAGGCAAAGAAACTTGAAGAAAAATTAGCCCAGGAAAAAGAGTGGCTCGCTAAAGAGCAGGTGACCATTGAGAAGAAAGGTTCCGAACTTCACCTTGTCAAAGAGAGCCTCCTAAAGGCCGAAAAAGATTTTGAAAGAGAATATTCCGTTCGCATGGAAATCGAGCGCAAATTCCAGGACGCAAAAGAATCTCTCGAGGTGTCCGACCGTGAAAAGCGCGAATCGCTTTCAAAATTAAAAAAGGCCGAAAGCGAACTTGAGCATTATAAAAAAGAATTTGAAAATCAAAAACGGCTGGCACAGGACCTTCTTAAAAAACACGAAGAAACCGATTGGGTGGCGAAGCCAGAATATGATAAACTTAAAAACCTTATCCTTGAAAAAGATAAAGAGATGGATCGTCTCCGCCGGGAGAATGTTAAAACTTGAAGGATATTATGCCTGATTTTTTAAAATACACCATTGCCGATTGCATGGTCAAAAATATACAGACCGTCAAGGGTGAATCTCTTGTTGTCGATGCGGTTGATGCGATGCGTAAGAAGAATATTGGTTCCATTTTGATTGAGGATGCCGCGCATGGATTAGGTATTTTTACCGAACGCGACCTTTTAAACAAGGTCAACTTTTCTAAAGTTTCTTCCGAGGAGTTTCGTAAGCTTAAGGTCTCCGAGGTTGCGACCTACGAGTTAAGAACTCTTTCTTCCGATGCCTCTTACATGGAAGCCATTTCCATGATGCAAACGCATAACATCCGCCACTTGCCCGTAGTTGATAATGAAAAACTAGTCGGTATTGTTTCTTTCAAAGATGTGATGCGTTTTCATGAGAAACACTTGGAAGAATTAAACTTCCAACTCTCACAGAAAACTTCCAAGCTTAAAAGTATTATGCAGCTTTCCGAGCAGTTGATTTCGAATATGGAGACGGGTGAACTTTTAAATAAAATTATCAAGGCCGCCAAGGAATTGGTTCATGCCGATACGGCATCGGTCATTTTGCTTAAAGAGGAGGAAGGGAAGTTTAGCGTGATGGCTTCCGAATTTTTAGGGCAGTCCCCGAGCCATGCTGACTCAGGGCAGGCGAGCAGCCAAAAGTTGGTTGAGCCTTCTCTTGATGAAAAGCGCAGCATCACGGGGTGGGTTATTAAAAATAAGCAGCCGCTTCTTTTGTTTGGCCGTTTAAAAGATGACGCGCGTTTTAAAGACATGAAATGGAAAGACGGCATCAAGTGTTCGATTAACGTGCCGCTGCTTTATAGAAATACAGTCAAGGGCACGCTCAATCTCAACATCATAACCTCCGATTATCTTTTCACGCAGGATGATTTTGAGACGGCCATTGCCTTGGCGAATCACGCGTCCGTCATTATTGAAAACAGCGCCCTCTTTAAAGAATTGCAGGATTCTCTGATTGAATATTTGAGAGTGGCCAACGACCGCATCAAAGTGAAGAACGATGAACTTAAAATCGCGCACGAAAAAATAGAAGATGAAATCAAAACCGTTTCTATCGTTCAGCAGGCGCTTTTGCCAAAAACTCTTCCGCAAGATCACAAGGTGGATATGGCGGCGCTTTACGCGGCCTCAACACACGTTGGGGGCGATTATTACGACTGCATTCGCATGGACAATGACAGGCTTGGCATTGTGATGGCTGATATCACGGGGCACGGCCTGCCGGCGGCCTTTATCATGACGATGGTTAAGATTCTTTTGTTTTATCTTAATCAACAAAAAATGACGCTTAAAGAAAGTTTAGTGACCATCAATGAAATGATTTTGCGGCATGTGCCCATCAGTACATTTCCTTCCCTTTTATACGGCGTTTTGGACGTTAATGAACTCACATTTGAATACATTAATGCCGGCCATGAACCCGTCGTGCATTTAAATCCTTCAAAGAAAACGAAACAAATTCATTTTGCCAAATCGCCGCTTTTAGGCGTTGATGAAAACGCGGAATTTATTATTGATAAGCTTAAGTTAGAAAAAGGCGACAAACTTTTTCTTTACACCGACGGCGCGGCCGATGTGATGAACAAAAACCGAGATGCCTTTGACCGAAAACGCCTTTTTGAATTGGTTTCGAGCTGTTCTGCGTCGTCCCCTAAAGAAATGATTGACCGCGTGATGCGGGAATTAAACGCGTTTGCCGATGGCGTGCCGTTTATCGATGACGTCACCATGATGGTACTTGAATTTTAAAAAATCCCGGCGTTTTTCTTGAAGGAAATTTTTTTGATGAATTTAATTGTCAGTGCTCATCCTAAGGGAAGTAAAGAGTCCGTAAGCGGCGCGCTGGCTGAGCGTCTGGCCGCCCATTTGGGCGGCCAGACGCTCATGGCGCGCCTCTACCAATTTCCGCAGCAGTATTACAATTACAAACCTAACGAAAAATGGATTGCGCTTGTCAAAAAAGCTGATCATTTGATTTTTCCAATCCCTATGTGGAACTTTTCCATTCCCGCAGCGCTTAAAGATTTTATCGACAAAATTGCCAAAGAAGGGGAAACCTGGCGTATGGAAAAAGGCGGGCGTTTCATCGGGCTTTTAACAGATCGTCCCGCGTATATCATTATGACGGCGGGCGGCCACTATCCTCAAGGGTCGCCTGATGATTTTGTGGTTCCCTATTTAAAACGCATTTTAGCTTTTATGGGTATTGCCAATGTGCAGGATTTTCGCGTCAGTTCTGTTTCAAACAGCAAAAAACTTATCAGCGACAAAACTTACCTGGATGACAAAACCCGCCAGATGCTGGCCGCCTTTCATTTGGATTAATTCTTTTTAAAAAAATTATGTTCGCCCAAAGAACCAGCTGGAAATTTTTATCCGAAGATATCGTTAAAGATTTTGAAATCTTAAACGAAAAAAAACGTGTCATCAATCTCGCCGAATCCAATCCGACGAAGTGTGGTTTTCGTTATCCTTCGCGTGCTATTCTCCGCGGTTTAAGTCAAAAAGAAAATCTGCGTTATGATCCCTTGCCTCTCGGAAATTTGAAAGCACGCGAGGCAATTTGCGGGTACTACAGGGCCAAAAAAATTAAAGTTAACCCTTCGCACATTTTTCTTACCTCAAGTACGAGTGAAAGTTACTCCTTTTTATTTCGTTTATTATGCAATCCGGGTGAGGCCGTGTTAACTCCAAGCCCAAGTTACCCTTTGTTTGAATCTCTGGGAGATTTAAATGACGTTACGCGCCGCAAGTATTCTCTAAGTTATGACGGCCGATGGTCCATCGATAGAGAAGCGCTCGCAGAGCTCAATTTTTCAAAGGCAAAAGCCTTATTGGTTGTTCATCCCAATAATCCGACAGGTTCTTTCGTTAAAAATGATGAACTAACATTTATTAATCAGCTTTGCCGTAAAAATAATTTAGCCGTCATTAGCGACGAGGTTTTTTTAGATTATGATTTTTCGAAAAACAGTCATCGCGTCAAAAGTCTTGCCGGAAACAGAAAAGTTTTGACCTTTACGTTAGGCGGAATTTCTAAGAGTTTTGGCTTGCCGCAAATGAAGCTTGGATGGACAGTTGTAAGCGGCCCCGCGAAAGATGTTGCCGAAGCTCTAAAACGTCTCGAAATCATTTTGGATACGTATCTTTCCATCAACGCTCCCGTTGCGAACGCTTTGCCTGAATGGTTCAAGACCGTTTATCCGCTGATGCAAAAGGAAATATATGGCCGGGTTTTTGCAAATTTAGAATTTTTGAAAGATACTCTTTCGCAACATCCGCAGTGCGACTATCTTCAGGTTGAAGGCGGCTGGTACGCGGTGATTCGTTTGCCTCAAATTTTGTCCGAAGACGAATGGTCGAGGGAATTCTTAAAGAAAGATAATGTTTTTGTTCATCCGGGATATTTTTTTGATTTCGAAGGCGGCGCGCACATTGTTCTCAGCCTTTTGCCGCAAGAAAAAGTCTTTCAAAAAGGAATAAAACGTGTTTTTAAGCGCGTCAAACAGCTGTCTTGTTAAAACTTGCAAAGAGTTTTTTCTTTGGTAATATGTTACGTATATTTAACATTTAATTTGAGCGGAGAAAAGCAATGGGAAAAAGACCGGATTGGGATGAATATTTTCTGAAGCTAGCGATGCTCGCCTCCGAGCGCTCGACATGCCCCCGCATGCACTGCGGCTGTGTTCTTGTTAAAAATAAAAATGTGATTGCGACCGGTTATAACGGTTCGATTCCCGGTGATGATCACTGCGAAGACGCGGGGTGTCTGCTTGTAGACAATCACTGTGTGCGCACCGTTCATGCTGAGATGAACGCGCTCATTCAGGCCGCCAAACGCGGCCACGCGGTTGAAGGCGCGGCGGCGTATGTGACCAATATGTCCTGCACCACTTGCGCTAAGGCGCTTATCTCTGCCGGCGTGAAACGCATCGTTGTCTTTTCGGATTACCACGATACCCTCGCGACTGAATTTTTTAAAAAAGCGAAAGTGTCCGTCGAAAAACACGCCATGCCGTCAACGGCAATTGCCTACGATTTAGAAAATTATTCTTCCGCCAGAAAATAAATTTTCCATAAAGTCCCGGCGTTTTTTAGGTGATTCACCTTCAATAGATGAAATTTATAAATAGAAAAGGTGAATTATGAAACTCTATAAAACCTCAAAAGTTGTTTTAGCCTTTAAAAATAATCCTGAAAATTTTTTAAACGGTTTAACCGCCAACACGCTTACCAGCCCGCGTAACGCTTTCGTTGACGTTCACGGGAAGATTATTGCCACGTTTGATCAAGTCAAGATTGCTGATAATGAATTTTGGATTGCTATAGAAGAAAAATTCTTATCGACGCTTCTGGGGCATGTCGAAAAATTTGCAAAACTTAGTAAAGTTGAAATTGAAAAGAAAGATTTGAAAGTTTATTTTGATTTGAATAATGGTTTTAAACCGCAAGCCGACGAAAAAGTTATTTCTCAACGGCAAGGACAATTGATTCTGACAGAAAAAGAATTGCCTTCGACTGTTCCAAGCGAGGAATTTACGCTTTTTCGCCTTCAAAACAACATTCCGGTACAGGGAATGGATTATGGACACGAATTTTTACTCAATGTGGATGACCAAGAATATGTTTCTTTCACGAAGGGGTGCTTTTTAGGGCAAGAGCTCTTAGCTAAGGTGCACAATCGTTCGCGGCCAAGCAAGAAATTAATCGTCGAGTGGGAAGACGATTGCGCAGAAAACCAGCGGCAGGCTATGACATCAAAGGTCAAAGACCCGCAAACCGGCAGAATCAAAGGATTTATTTTTGCGGATAATCATGCGTGAATCTGTTTGACATGAGGGCGGCGCTTCGGTTATATTAAAGCCTATTATGAAATCACCTAAACCTAATAAAGATATAAAACTGCAGACAAAATCCGTCCACGTTGGCGTGAATAAGGACTCGGCTTACAATTCCGTGATTACGCCGATTTATCCGACCTCGACTTTTCGCTTTGAATCACTTGGAAAAAATAAAGGTTTTGATTATACGCGCAGTGGAAATCCGACGCGCAAGGCCTTAGAAGAAAATTTAGCGGCCCTTGAAGGCGGTGTCGGCGCTTCGGCCACAGCGACGGGAATGGCCGCGATTACCGCTGTTTTATTTTTACTTTCCGCAGGCGATCACGTTGTGACCGGCGATGATATTTACGGCGGCTCTTACCGTGTTTTTAATTATGTTTTTACAAAAATGGGCATTACCTTTTCGTTTGTGAATATGAGAAACTTAGAGGAAGTTAAAAAGGCGATGACTCCGAAAACCAAAATGATTTGGATTGAAACGCCTTCCAACCCTCTTTTGAATATTATTGATATCAAAGCCATCGTTGATATTGCGAAGCCAAAAAGGCTTCTAACCGTTGTCGACAATACATTTTTGTCGCCTTATTTTCAATCGCCCTTTGAATTTGGCGTGGATATCAGTGTTCATTCGACGACAAAATATTTAAACGGCCATAGCGACGTGGTGGGCGGTGTGATTATTTACCGCACCAAAGAGATTGAGGAAAAAGGACGTTATCTCGTCAATGCCTTGGGCGTTTCGCAGTCGCCGTTTGACGCGTGGCTTGTACTACGCGGCGTCAAAACATTATCCCAGCGCATGGAGGCTCATCAATCCGGGGCGCTCGCGGTCGCGAAATTTCTTGAAGGGCATTCGAACGTGAAAAAAGTTTATTATCCCGGCCTTAAAAGTCATCCGCAGCAAGCTCTTATTAAAAAACAGATGAAGGGCTTTGGCGGAATGCTCGCCTTTGAACTGGATACTAAAAAAGTGCCCTTGGAGAAACTCTTTGGGCGTTTGCAGTATTTTTCGCTGGCTGAATCTTTGGGCGGAGTCGAGTCCTTAATTGAACATCCTTGGTCGATGAGCCATGCCTCAATGGGTGAAAAAGCCCTTCTTGCCTCCGGCATGACAAAAGAAACTATCCGTGTTTCGGTCGGCATTGAACATCCCGAAGATTTAATCGACGATTTGAAAAAAGCCCTGGCAGCGTAAAAAGCCTACTTTCCGTGCCTCTTTTTAATTTCTCACACACAGACAATCCCTATCTCGCCGATCCGGACGTTCTTTTGATGCTTGAGTTTCAAAAGGGTGAGAAGGCTTCTTTTGAAAAACTTATGGCAAAATATTACAAACCGATTCTAAATCTGGGATATCGTTTTTTAGGAAATAAAGAAATCGCGGAAGATGTGGCGCAGGAGGTTTTTATCCGTGTTTATAAAAGTTGTTCGGCGTACAAACCGCAGGCTAAGTTTCAAACATGGGTTTATAAAATCGCCAAGAATCTTTGTTTAAATGAGTTAAGGACCCGTAAGCGAAAGATTTTTTCCCTCGATGAAATGGTTGAAACTGAGGACAGTGCCGTTAAAAGGGAGCTGGAAGATAAAAAAGCCAAGGACCCCCGGCAGGAGTTAGTGGGTGAGGAAAGGGCCGGTGTTATACGGGAGGCCATAGACAGCTTGCCTGAGAATCAGCGGCTTGCCGTCATTC
>CAZBRU010000012.1:0-15511 GCA_964494585.1 uncultured Planctomycetales bacterium | reverse complement strand
TTAGGAGAGCCGCGCTCTATCCAGATTGAGCTACAGGCGCATTTAAATCGAATGTTCTAAGGGACAAGCATGCCACAACGCAAGATACGTGTCAAGGAAGCTTATCAAATCCTAAATCCTTGTAAACGCATTTTAGATCAGAAACAGCGTAAATATATGTTGGGTCAAGCAAAATCGCCTGCTTGTACAAATCAATAACCCGGCGAATCAATCCCGCCTCTTCATTGTCGAGATTTTTTCCGTCACGATAGCGCAGGACAGCTTTTTTATAATTGTCCTGATGCGAATAAGCCGTCGCCAGATTCGTGTAAGCCACAGCGGTGTTTGAAAAAATCGAAAGTTGGTATTCCCACAACGTGATTCCGTTTTGCCAAATTTTAGTTTGCGCGAATGTCTTTACTCCTAAGCTAAGAAAAAGGGACATGAGAAGAAAAGCCATGAATGTTTTTTTAAAAACGTTTCCTTCCAAAACCTTCTCTGCTCCCCATCCAAATAAAAGGCAAAATCCAAGGCTCGGCAGATACATATACCGGTCTGCGACAAATGTCGTATCGAAATCAGAATTAAAACGCAGCAAAAAGAAAATCGAACAAACATAAAATCCAAACGCAAAAACAATCCATTTACTTTTTCGTTTTAGAAAAAGAAAGCAAAGTATCAAAGCTAAAATAAGCGGCGACGCAATCAAAGTCAAAGGGCCGGGCAAAGGATAAATCGGCATGAAAATAAAAGGAAAAAGGAACTTTTCCAAATAAAAAACGAACGTCCGGCACCATAAAAAGAGGCCGTTAAAAGTCAAAAGCGCTTTGTGAATGTTTAAAGAATATGTGAGCCAGCCTAAAAGGCTAATAACGATAAATAGGGGAATCTTTTCAGCAAAAGTGTTTCGATTAAGTTTTCGCCCATAAAACCAATCGCAGAGAAGAAGAACCAAAGGAAGGCTTAAGGCCATCGGCTTGGCCAACATGCTAAGAATTCCAAGAATGTTGGCTAAAACAAAAAAGTCTTTCCGTTCTGTTTTAAGATAGCGTACGTAATTTAACAAACTTCCCATGAAAAAGACGCTGTACAAAACATCTTTGCGCGCGGTCGCCCAGGCCACGGCTTCCGCGTGCATCGGGTGGAGCGCGAAGAGCCCGGCCGCCCACAGGGCGGCCGGGCTCTTTAAGCCCATTTCCAGGGCGAAAATAAAAATCAAAATCACGACAATGATATGCAACAAAAGATTGTCTACGTGATAGACAAACGGATTATTACCCCAAAAATGATGTTCAACGGCAAAAGTTAAAATGGTAAGCGGAATATAGGTTTTGTTTACGTCCGAGGTAAAAATGTGTTTTAAAGCGGCCGCGTCAAAGCGTTGGACGTCCGCGTTATTTAAGATGTGCTGTTCGTCGTCCCATGTGACAAAATCATTTTTTAAGACAGGGGAATAGAAAAGGAAAGTGATGCTGCTAAGAAGTAAAATTCTCGCGAGCATTTTTTTTAAGACGAGGTTAATACTTAATGATCGAGAAGATAGGAAAATCCTTGAGTTTGTCTTTGCCTTTTAAGAATTTCAGCTCAATTAAAAATGAAGCGCCCACAATATTAGCATTCTGTTGTTTTAAAAGTTCCGCCACCGCCCGCACCGTACCGCCCGTCGCCAGAACATCGTCGACAATCAAGGCGCGGCTGCCTGATTCAATCGCGTCTTCGTGAATTTCGAGTGTGTCTGTTCCGTATTCGAGCTGATAAGAAACATTTCTTGTCTTGTACGGAAGCTTCCCTTTTTTGCGCACCAAAACAAATCCGGCTTTTAATTTATACGCCAAGGGCGCGCCAAAAATAAATCCGCGTGATTCAACGGAAACCACCAGGTCGATTTTTTCTTTCTTGAATTTATTCGCGATGAGGTCGATGGCTTTTTTAAAAGCCTCTTGGTTTTTTAAAAGAGGCGTGATGTCTTTAAACACAATGCCCTGCTTTGGAAAGTCGGGAATGTCGCGGATGAATTTTTTCAGTTCGGTTTTTTTCATGAATGCTCCCCTCATGACAAATTCATAGGGGCGGCTCGCGAGCCGCCCCTATTTCAAATCTTGAACAGATTTTCGTTCCACAAACTTCGTTTCTAAACTTGCCTTTAAAGGTGTTTTGGCCGCGCCTGTCGCGAGCCGGTGAAGGTTTTCCAATCCTAACCTTCCCATTTCACTTAAAGGCTGAGCAACGGTTGTAAGTTTTACCGGGCTGTACACATTTAAGGGATTGTCATCAAAGCCGATAACCGAAAGGTCTTCCGGAACTTTCAAATTCTGCTGTTTGGCCTCATCGATAAGTTCAAGGGCCATGACATCAGACGCGGCAAAAATCGCGGTCGGCCGGTTTTTAAGTTTCAGCAGCCGTTCCGCTGATTTGCGCGCCGGCGTGCGTAAAAAATCTCCCGTCGCTAAATATTCTTCTTCCACCTTTATATTATTCTTTTTCAAAGCTTCTTTGTAGCCTTCCAAACGCAGCTTGCCTGCCTGTGTCGACAAATCACCGGCAATGGTCGCGATTCTCTTGTGGCCTTTTTTGATAAAATGTTCCACGACATTAAACGCCGCTTTTTTATTATCAATAAAAATGCAGTTGATGGGCTCCTCAAAAGAATTGTTTAAAACAATATACGGCATACCGCGGTTAATGACGCGGCGCAGCATATTGACATCGCTGTTGATATCCGCGAACATAATCCCGTCGATATAATCCGCGCTTAACACCGATGAATCCAGCCAATCGTGATGGTCAAAGCGGTCAGTAATGTGCATCAAAATATCAACCTTTAAACGGCTGGCGGCCAGCCCCACGCCTTTGATAATTTCGCCGGCGTAATAGGAATGAAAAATATCTTCAAATCGGGGAATAATAAGTGCGTACGTGCGTTTTCTGACCTTTGTCGCCATAAGAGTTTCCTTTTTATTCTTCAATCTTTTTTCCGCGTTCTTGATTTTTTAGAATTTTACGAAGTTTTTTTAAAGCGGCGGATTCAACTTGACGCACGCGTTCTCTTGAAACGCCCATTTTTTTTGCAATCTCAGCCAAGGTACGCGTATTGCCGTCGGTTAAACCAAAACGCAGTTCAAGAATATCGCGCTCGCGCTTCGGCATCAAATTAAGAAGGTCCGTGGTGCGCTCTTTGTTAAAAAAACTTTCAAGTTCTTCATCAGGGCTCGCCATACTTTCATCTTCAATGATATCCTTGACCTGGCCTTCCCCGTCCTCACCTATTGGCGCCTCAAGACTCGACATTCTGGTAACCCAATTGCCGATTTCGCGTATTTTCTCAACCGGCACCTGCATTCTTTTAGCGACTTCTCCGGCACGCGGCTTTCGATTCAATTTATGTGTTAACTCCTCAGTCACCCGTTTACATTTTAAAATCTCTTCGTTCATGTAAACCGGAATACGGATCATCTTCCCCTGGTCAATGATCGACCTCGAAATGCTTTGTTTGATCCACCAGGCCGCGTACGTTGAAAAACGAAAGCCCCGTTTAGGGTCGAATTTCTCAACAGCCCGCATCAGCCCGATATTGCCTTCTTCTATTAAATCGCTTAGAGGAATGCCAAGGTTGTTATAGCGCTTGGCAATGCTGATCACCAGGCGAAGATTTGAACGGATCATTTCTTCCCGCGCTTTTTGATCGCCTTTCTTGATCAAATTGGCAAGGTCGATTTCTTTTTTCGCCGTCAACAGCGGGATATGACGAATGTCTTTTAAGTATGCTTTAATGGGATCCATTTAAAATTATTTTTTCGCTTTCTTCTTATTTTTTAACGCGGCCTGCGCTGAGGCTAAGCGCGCAATCGGAACACGGTAAGGCGAACAGCTCACATAGTTCATGCCGACATTGTGGCAGAATTCAATCGAGGCCGGATCCCCGCCATGTTCACCGCAAATACCGATTTTTAAATCCTTTTTAACCGAACGCCCTCTTGTCACAGCCATGGCAATCAATTGCCCGACACCTTCCACGTCGATGCTTTGAAACGGATCTTCGGGCAAAATGTTTTTTTCCAGATAGTCGGGCAAAAATCCGCCGATGTCGTCGCGTGAAAAACCAAACGTCATCTGCGTTAAATCGTTTGTGCCGAAGGAGAAAAACTCTGCCGACTCCGCGAGTTTATCCGCCGTTAAAGCCGAGCGCGGAACTTCAATCATCGTTCCAAAAAGATAATCGAGTTTTTTAAGCTGATATTTTTTCAAAACCTCCGCGTGAACTTTCTTTACAAGTTCATGCTGATGGTCGAGTTCTTTAACAGCGCCGACAACCGGAATCATGATTTCCGGCAAAACTTTTTTGCCGTCTTTTAAAAGCTCGGCCGCGGCTTCCAAAACCGCGCGGATCTGCATTTCGGTCACTTCGGGATACGTGATTCCCAAACGCACCCCGCGATGGCCCATCATGGGATTGTTTTCGTGAAGGGCGTTCGCGCGTTTCTCAAGCTCTTCCATAGAAACTCCAAGGCTGCTCGCGAGGCTTTCCTGCTGCTCTTTTCCCTTTGGAACAAACTCATGGAGCGGCGGATCGAGAAGGCGAACCGTGACCGGAAATCCGTCCATCGCCTGAAGCGTTCCTTTGATGTCACGTTTGACGTAAGGAAAAAGTTCATCTAAAGCCTTGCGCCGTTCACTTTCATTTTTGGAAACAATCATTTTGCGAAGTTTAAAAAGAGGTTCTTCTGAACCTTTTCCGTAAAACATATGTTCTGTTCTAAACAACCCGATTCCCTCCGCTCCAAAAACACGCGCTTTTCGGGTGTCTTCGGGAGTTTCGGTATTGGTGCGGATTTTAAGCGTTCTAAATCCATCGCAGATTTTCAAAAATTGATTAAACAATTCATTGTCTTCGGCGGCATCGACCATACCAAGCCTGCCCTGGTAAAATCTTCCCTTCGTGCCGTTTAAGGTTATCCAATCGCCTTCTTTGAGCGAACTGCTATTGACCCGCATAATTTTCTGGCGAAGATCAATGTCGATATCAGAAGCACCAACGATACAGCACTTTCCCCAGCCGCGGGCAACGAGTGCCGCGTGAGACGTCATTCCGCCGCGCGCCGTTAAAATAGCTTCAGCCGCACGCATTCCCTCAACGTCTTCGGGATTTGTCTCTTCGCGGACTAAAATAACCTTTTTACCCTGCTTGTACCAATTGACGGCTTCTTCAGCGGTGAAAACAATCTGCCCTGACGCGCCGCCCGGGCCGGCCGGAAGGCCTTTGGCTAAAAGCTTAGCTGATTTTTCAATGTTCGGATCAATGACGGGATGCAAAAGTTCATCGAGCTGGGAAGGCGTGACGCGCCAAACAGCTTCTTCTTTAGTAATCAATTTTTCACCAATCATCTCCATGGCCATGCGCACAGCCGCGGGGCCGTTTCGTTTTCCGGAACGGCATTGGAGCATGAAAAGATTATTGCTTTCAATTGTGAATTCAATATCCTGCATGTCGTGATAATGCTTCTCAAGGCGGCTGCGGATATCTTCGAGCTGCTTATAAGCCTTAGGCATTATTTCTGAGAGAATCGGCAGGCTTTTATTATGGTCGCTTTGGGAATATTTATTAATCGGCGCGGGCGTACGAATGCCGGCGACAACGTCTTCGCCTTGGGCGTTGACGAGATATTCGCCGTAAAAATTATTTTCGCCGTTTCCGGGATTTCGTGTAAAGGCAACACCCGTCGCGGACGTGTTTCCCATATTTCCAAAAACCATGGACTGGACATTCACGGCAGTTCCCCATTCATCGGGAATGCCTTCAATGCGCCGGTATGAAATCGCGCGCTTTCCGTTCCACGACGCAAATACAGCGCCGACTCCGCCCCACATCTGTTCGAACGGGTCTTCTGGAAATTCCTTTCCTAAAACTTCCTTGATCTTCAATTTATAAAGCGCACAAATCTTTTTTAAATCTTCAACGCCCAAATCAGAATCATTTTTAGCGCCGCGTTCTTTTTTAGCTTTTTCTAAAATATGTTCGAGCTGTTTTCTGACGCCTTTCCCTTCTTCGACTTCAATGCCTGCGGCTTTTTCCATAACAACGTCGGCGTACATCGTCATCAGCCGGCGATAGGCGTCATAGGCAAAGCGGGGATTATTTGTTTTCTTAATTAAACCGACAATTGTTTTTTCAGTTAAACCGACATTTAAAACCGTTTCCATCATGCCGGGCATGGATTTTCTGGCACCGGAACGGACAGAAACGAGAAGCGGGTCGTTCACATCGCCAAACTTTTTTCCCATGACGGCTTCAACTTTTTTTAAGGCCTTCATAACTTCGGCGTTAAGCGCGGGAGGATATTTTCTTTTATTCGCGTAATAGTACGTGCAGACTTCTGTCGTCAGGGTGAATCCCGGCGGAACCGGAAGGCGTAAATTTTTGTGGCCGGCCATTTCAGCTAAATTGGCACCCTTGCCGCCTAAAAGGTTCTTCATTTCAGATTTTCCGTCGGCTTTGCCGCCGCCGAAAAAGTAAACGTATTGCTTAGACATTTTTCTAAACCCTTTCTTTTCTATTTTTTTGCCGAATTTTCTTAATTTCAACAAGAAGTTTCGGCAATTCTTCTGCGACAATAGTCCAAATAACTTCAAAATTCACGCTGAAATAATGGTGAATAAGCCTGTCCCTCATCCCAGCCATTTTTTTCCAAGGAATTTCGAGGTTCTTTTTTCTAAAATCTAAAGAAATATTTTTTGTGGCTTCGCCGATTATTTCTAAATTGCGGACAATAGCATCTTGAGTTTTTGTATCTCTTACAAACTGGTCAAATGTCAGCTCTTTCATATAAAGCACAATCCGCTGAACAGCTTCGTCAATATCGGACAATGATTCAATATCCCCTCTTTTAGACATACCGCAGGCTCCTCTTGATGTCCTGCATAACCTTCCTAACCCTGATTCTGCGCATACCTTCCTTGGTAAGAATATCCGTTTTTCTGCCCAGTCTTTTCTCAAGATACTCTGCCAAATCAATAAATCTGAAACCAATCGGTCTTTCAAATTCAATCAAGATATCGACATCACTTTTTTTTGTATAACTTTTTTTTGCGAAAGATCCAAAAAGCGCGATTTTTTTAACACCAAAATGTTCTTTTAAGTATGGGATTTCACTTCTTAAGGAATGAATAAGTTTTTCACGTGTTAGCATTTTACCTTTCCATTAATTTCGTGAAAATTGATCCAATAAATATTTTTTCAAACTTTCGATTGAAATTCTTTCCTGCTTCATTGTATCACGATCGCGCACGGTGACCTGTTTATCTTCCAAGGACTGCACATCAACGGTCACGCAATAAAATGTCCCCACCTCATCCTGACGGCGGTAAAGTTTTCCAATCGCGGCCGTATCATCATACACAGTTGTAAATTCTTTTTGCAAATCCATTTTAATTTTTTTTGCGGTTTCAACAATTTGGGAATTCTTCTTTAACAGCGGAAAGACCGCGACCTTGACGGGAGCGAGTTCTTTGCTAAAACGCAGAACAACGCGCGTCTCGCCCTTGACTTCTTCTTCATGATAGGCATCGACCAAAAAGGCAAGTGTCGCGCGGTCAACGCCGCCCGAAGGCTCGATAATGAATGGGAAAAACTTTTCCTGCGTCATATTGTCTTGATAACGTAAATCGCGGCCTGAAAATTCGCTGTGCTGTTTCAAATCAAAATCCGCGCGGTTCGCAATTCCTTCGAGTTCTGACCATCCAAATGGAAAATTGTATTCAATATCTGTGCACCCTTTCGCGTAATGCGCGAGCTCATCTTTTCCGTGCGGCCGAAGTCTTAAATTTTCTTTACGCATTCCTAAACGCAGATACCAGTTGAATCTCTCTTGAATCCACGCCTCATGATGTTTGTCGGCGTCTTCGGGCTTGGTAAAATATTCGATTTCCATCTGCTCAAATTCTCTCGTGCGAAACGTAAAGTTGCCGGGCGTGACCTCATTTCGAAAAGCCTTTCCGATTTGCGCGATTCCAAACGGCAGCTGCCGGCGGGCGACATCCAAGACATTTCCAAAGTTTACAAAAATTCCCTGCGCGGTTTCAGGGCGCAGATAACACACATTGGTGTCGCCTTCGACAACGCCGAGTTCAGTTTTAAACATTAAATTGAAACTGCGCGGTTCGGTAAAATCACCGGCGCCGCATTCGGGGCATTTATTTTTGATAATTTTATCCTGACGGAAACGCTTTTTGCATTTTTTGCAGTCGACAACCAAATCTTCAAAATGGTCAATGTGCCCGGAGGCTTTCCAAACCTTCGGATGCATGAGAATGGAGGCATCTAAGCCCACCATGTCATCGCGTTCATGGACGACGGATTTCCACCAGGCGTTTTTGACGTTGCGCTTGAGCTCAACTCCAAAAGGGCCGTAATCCCAGGCGCTCGAAAGCCCGCCGTAGATTTCGGACGATTGAAAAATGAATCCCCTTCGCTTACAAAGAGCGACAATTTTTTCCATCAAATCTGTTTTTTGCATTGGAGCGTTTATTCTATCCAAAACGTTTTTAAAAAGCAAGTCTTCCTTTAAAATCCCGTCATCGTTTGGTTCAAGAGTTTGTAATAATCTTTTACGCCGTTAACCGCTTTTACCGTTCCCGCAACGAGAAAATATGTAATCAACACAATCGCAACCGTGATGATGATTTTTTTGTTTTTACTATAAGTTGGATGAGTCCAAATGGCAGGGAGAATCAAAGGAGGGAGAATGAGAAATCCCATAATCATCGCGCCTCTCTTGTGATACCACTGAAGTTTGACCTTAGATTCAAAAACAAGCGACTTCCCGCAAAAAACACATGCCGTTAAATTATCTTCCACGGACTCCCCGCAAAAAGGACATTTTTTCACACGATTCCTCCGCTTTTATTTTAAATTCTTGGCCGGTAGCATAGGAGAAATATTCCCCACAACCGCGCCACGACAAATGAAAAATAAACTAAAATAAAAATTTCAAGGACTCTTTGAATCTGCTCATAAGAAGCCAAATAGTGCGTGATGTATTCTCCGTCGACCCAATAATACAAAAATCCGAGCGCCGCCGTAACCGCGACCAAAAAAATGTACGCGACGGAAGATTTGAAAATCGAAACTAACGCTGTTATCGGATTAACCGAAGAAATACTTTTAAACAGTAAGGCCTTCATTGAAAACATAGGAAAAAGAAACAGCCCGACGCCAAAGAGAGCGGCATAAGTCCAATCAAAACTTTGCGCAAAAAATAAATACAAATGCGCGGGCCCGAATGCAATCACAACAGCCAACACAACGTAAAGAAAAGGAAGAATCACCTCTATCCAATAATTTAAATTCATAAAACTCGCGATCACGACACTCCCCTGCGCGGATTCATCCATGATCTTCAAAAGATAAACCGCAAAATAAGTGGTCAAAATAATTTGAGCAATCAAGGCTAAAATAGGCATTATTTCTGAAAACTTTAACAATCCAAAAAATAAAAGCGTCATCAAAAGTAAAATAAAAATCCCTTTTCTTCTAAAAGGATAAAAAGGAATGCTGAGCGCCGAAAACCAAAAATTGGCATCGCTTCTTTCAGCCGCTCTTTGGGCTTTCTCCCCTTGTTTAAAAACCACGGGCGCAGAGCGTTCCTGATGCTTGTTTTCTTTTTCTTTGGGCGGAACTTTTTTAGAAATACTGCTTAAGCCTTTGGGTTCGGCTTTTCCACCGCAGGTTTTGCAAATATAGGCGGTGAATTCTTCACTAATTTTTCGCACAGTCGTGCATTCATCGCAAAAGTAGCCGTCGCATTTCGTGCAATGATAATGAGCTTCTTGTTGTGCGTGATTTTGACAGTTCATAGATCTTTTTGAAGTTTTTTCAATTCTTCGGTATTCATCGAAAAACTGTAGGTTTTGTCCGGAAATCTTCCGCTTAAAACATCGTCGCGATAACTCTCGACAGCCTTCTGAATGATGGCGCTTAAATTCGCATACTGCTTAACAAACTTAGGATGAAAACGTTCATCAAGCCCTAAAAGATCGTGCACAACCAAAACTTGTCCATCGCAGTTTACACCAGCACCGATGCCAATGGTTGGGATTTTAAGTTTTTTTGTAATCACTTGCGCTAATTCTTTTGGAATACATTCCAGGACAATGCTGAAACATCCTGCCTTTTCTAAAGCGACAGCATTTTGAATGATTTGTTTCGCCGACTCAACATCTTTGCCCTGCACTTTAAGCCCGCCCAATTCTTTAGCCGTTTGAGGCGTCAAGCCGACATGGCCCATGACGGGAATGCCGCTTTTAATAATATTGCGCGCGACTTCCAAGCAGCGGTCAAACCATTCGAGCTTCACAGCATCACAGCCGGCTGTGATAAATTTTTTGGCATTCGTAACAGCGTTTGAAATATTTTTTTGATATGCTTCATACGGCATGTCGCCTACGACCATCGCTTTTTTAACCGCGCGGCTGACAGCCTTCGCGTGATGAATCATGGCGTCCATCGTCACATCGCGCGTTTCATTCAAACCCAATACAACATTCGCAAGCGAATCTCCGACCAAAACAATATCAATTCCCGCCGCGTCAAGCAAGCCCGCCATCGGAAAATCATACGCCGTCAGCATGGTGATTTTTTGCTTTTTTTTCTTTTTCGCTAAAATATTTTCAACAGAAATTCTACTCATAAAAAAATTACGCCTTCGCTTGAATATATTTATCGATTTCTAAAACACATTTCTTTGCGCTTGCCATGTGTTCCACCATTTCATGTTCACCGTAAGGAACGGCAAAAACACCGGGCCAGGACGTCGCAAAAGAATCTTTTTTGATGAGAAGTGAATTGTCTTTATGCGTTTTTAACTCCAGCGTTGCTTTCACAAGAGCCGTGTTCGGATGATATGTTGAAGCCAGAACAACGGTGTCAGCTTCTAATGTAAATTCGGAACCTGCAACCGGAATCAATTTCCATTCGCCTGAAGAACCCGGGTCGGCAAAATCCATTTTAATACACTTAATCGCTTTCACATGATTTTGGTCATTCGCTAAAATTTCTAAAACGCGCGCGAACACCTCAAGGCGCAAACCTTCTTCTTTTGCCAAAGCGATTTCCTCGCCTAAAACAGCCAGTTCATCTTCACCGCGTTCAAAAATCAGCGCCGCATTTTTTCCAAAACGCAAAGCCGTGCGCGCAGAGTCTAACGCTTCCGTGCCGCGCCCTACGATGACAACATTTTTACTTTCGGATAAAAGCGATTCACTTTTTGAACCGTTATTTTGAGATAAACGGCTTCGCAGCAAATATTCACGGGCGCTCAAAACGCCTCTTGAATTTTCTCCGGGAATATTTTTGGATTGAGATATTCCCTGCCCCGCAGCAAGAAAAATCGCGGCAAATCCTTGGTCAAAAAGTTCTTTAACGCTGACGACGGAACCAACTAACGCGTTGGTTTGAATTTGAACGCCAAAAGATTTGAGGTACGTGATTTCGGAATCTAAAATTTTTGCCGGAAGTTTAAATTCGGGCGCTTGATAGCGGAGAACTCCCCCGGGAAGCGGACGGGCTTCAAAAACCACGACTTGATATCCAAGCTGTGCTAAATCACCCGCCGCCGTTAATCCGACGGGCCCGGAACCAATCACGGCAACGCGTTTATTCTTTGAAGGAATGGAAATCTTTTTAGAGAATATTTTTTGCCCGTTATCAAAAGCAAAGCGCTCGAGCGCGCGAATGCGAATGTAGAGCTGGTCTTTAAAACTTTTTTCGCAAGGCGCGGAACACACGCGACTGCACACGCCGGGCAAATGATTTTTTTCTCTAATTTTCGAGAGAGCGCCGGCGATATCGCCTTCGCGAATCAAGCGCACGAACCCCAAAACATCAATTCCTAAAGGACACACATTGAAATTTTCACTGTTGGCCGGTTGAGGACAGCGCGTGGCCTCGGCAATGGCTTGTTTTTTGTTGAAGCCGGAGGTTTCTGAAAAGTTTTTTATGCGCATCCCCATATTAAAGCATCCTTGATTCTAAATCTCTAAAATCAATTTGGTGTCCGTCAAAAACCGGGCCGTCAACGCAGGCTAGCATATCGCGGCCAGCCACTTTCACGCGGCAAGAACCGCATTGGCCGGTCCCATCGAGCATGACAGGATAAACAATGGCATTTGTTTTAACATGAGCTTTACTTGTCGCTTCACAAATTTCTTTTAAAAAATTCGCCGGGCCGCTCACGTAAACTAAATTAATTTTTTCGTTTTTGATAATCGAAGGAAGTAAATCCAAAGGTTTTCCCCGACGCTCAAAAGATCCGTCTTCGGTTGTGATAAAAAATTTGTGACAGCTTAAACGCAACTGGCTTTCTAAAACCGAATTCTTTTTTGTTTTAAGGCCGACTAATCCGACGACTTTATTGTCAGCCTTACGAAACGCGCGGCAAATGGAGAGAAGAGGAATGACGCTAAGTCCGTATCCAACGCAAAGAATAGTTTCATCCGAAATGATTTCAACCGGCACGCCTAAAGGCCCTAAAAGCGAAAAAATCGAATCGCCGATTCCCATCGACGCGATTTTTTTTGTTGTTAGCCCGACTTCCTGAACGATCAATGTCAATCGGCCGCGCTGCGCGTCCGCTTCGACAACGGCAAGCGGAATGCTTTCGCTTGAAACCTCCGGCGTTGCCATGACAAATTGCCCGGGCTTGATTTTGCGCGCAATTGCCGGCGCGTCAACTTCCAGGCGCTTCGTGTCCGGCGTTAAGGCTTGCTTGTTGGTGATTTTGAACATAATTAAAAAAAATGATGAATTTTATTGATTAAAGAACAGCTGTCCTGTTTTTATTTCCAGCTTAATTGTGTCACCAGTGGTGACACAATTTCAGAAAACTGCTTATCGAACCGTCTTTCCAGTTTCATTGCAAAAACTCCCTATTTCCGAAAACTCAATTCTTCCTTTTTCGCCTAGCCTGTCTCACTTATCAAGCAGTTTCTTATTTTGCGGTTTCAAAAGATAGTTTTCGCGGCTCACCACTTTTTGCCTCGTCTCCTGTTCCAGCTTTTTGCGTGCTATTCCCGCGACATTGCCGCCGCGCCGGGCAGTCTTTTTGTTTTCATCAAAACCGCTGGGATGCTCAACTTTTGTTATTTGGGTTGTAGACGCCTCCCCAAGCATGGAAAAAATAAGTTCGAGATCAGCCATATGATCGCGCAAGTTTTCACGCTTTAACCTTTTTAGTTTTTTATACTGACTGGGAGTGATGCCAAACGCCGCTTTAGATATCTCGGCGGTTAGAATTTCATATTCTCTGCTTTCCTTTACGCCGTGCTTTTTCCATTCGTCAGTCAGCTCCTCACGAATAGCAATGCCGCGCATCCTTTTTTCTATCCAATCATCGGAATAACCTTTAAGTTTATATAGCAGGCGGGTCCTTTTGGTGGCAAGCTCAGGATTTTCTATTTCCTGAATTCTTTCATAGCCGACCTTTGCCAGCCAACGCTTGAAAGACTCAGCTTTAGGTGAAGGAATGGACTGAATAATGCGAAAAATCGTTTCGGTATCGCCGCAATCAGTCAAGTAATATTTACCGTCGGGAGCTATTAATTTCAGTTGTCCGATTTTATCGGACACCTCGCTGTAACCCTCTTTAATAAGCTTAGTTTTTAAATCATTCCAGTATTTTCTGGGGCGCTCGGTTCCCGTTAACGCTTCAATCACATCAATCACAGAAAACCACCATTCATTGCTGTGAATGGTTTTTCGGATTTTCTTGCTCCTAAAAACCGCTATTTTTGTTACAGGCATTATTTCATTTCCCATTTGAATTCCTCCAAAAACTCAATTTTGCTTTAAACCCCGCACCCGCTCAATCTCAACGAGCGTTTTGTGTCCGGCGTTAAGGCTTGCTTGTTGGTGATTTTGAACATGGTAAAATTATTCTTCCATATACGGTTTAATAAGGCTACGAAACTCAAGTTGGTCTTTACAACTTTTACCTGCAACATCACCGTGAGAATCATTTTCTGAAGAATTCTTTCCTACAGTACTCTGCCAACCTGCATATGTCTTACCTTCATATACATCCCATAAATTAATCGTAAAATTTGAGAATCCGTCTCCATTAAGATACTCTTCTGTCAAACCAAAACACTTATTTAACTTATGGTTATAATGAACAGTATATGTACGACCATGGATATAATCCCCAAAGAATTCGTCAGCTTTTTTAGAACACATTGCTTGTAACTCGAAATTTTCTTTATTTGATTTTACTTCCCTATTCATTTTAGGTAATGAATAAAAATAATAATAAGCAACTGAAGATCCAATCATTGCAACAACTATCAAAATTCCCAACTTAAACCAATTTTCTTTTAGAAATTTATTCATCTAATATCCCTCTCTACTCTTTCACTAAATTGGCACTACGTTACTTCTCTAGAGACTATCGATATTTTGTTGTCTGCCATGCATTCAACTCCAAAACTACTGCACAATCATCTGATTGATTCCATAAGGTGTTAGGTGACCCCCAATAAAAGAAATGGCTAGTGGAACCATCTTGATTTTTTACCTCACTATTTACACCGCTTCCCGAGTACACAACCACAAGATCACCTGCGTTTACATCTTTCGGAGGAAACCAGAAGCTTCCTTTAGGGTAAGTTGAAAGCGCAGCTGGAGAAACATACGTAGAATTCAAAATTACACAATACGACAAATTAAAGTTAAGAAAAACTTTTAATACTAAACGCTCTTTATAGGGTATCCCGCGATCAAAAATATCAACAATACCGATTTTCATCCTTTTATCATCCTTGCTAAAATAGCTCCAACCATAAGACAAATCCCCATCCAAAATTCAGTTGTACCATCTTTCCCATTTGAAATTCCAGCACCAAGATAAACTGACCCTACCGTAAGCATAACGGTATAAAAAATTTCAACAGCACGTGAAGTTTTTAATTTTTCTTCCAATGCACAAACTTTTTTATCCGCAACATGAAACTGACTTTCAATTTTCTTAAAATCTTCACAACGAACATCACTTTCTTCGATCATATGCAAGAGAAGTTTCTGTACACCAGGATTCTTAAGATCCTCTTGGGAAAGTTTACGCCCAAGATCAGTAAAAACACTTCTTCCGGATGCTGGGACTGTCGATCCCTGGATGGCGCCCGAAGATTCCTGTGACGCTACAGGAGCTTTCTCTTGTTTTTGATCCGACGGTTTTTTTGTTTCAGTATTATCCATTTAAAATTTCCAGGAACACGTATTTTCCAAAATTTCCAAGAACATGTACTTTTAATTCCCTACCTTCACACTTCTTTAGGCATTGGGACCATTTTGTTGACATCAACGAAATAGTCGGCTCATTTCCTCATTTTTTCAAAGACTTCAACATTTTCTCAAGCGGTAATGTATTTAAGACATGTTTTGGCGCAAGCCAACCGCGGCGGGCGATGGCGACGCCAAACTTCATGAAATCTAAATGTTCGGTTGAGTGCGAATCGGTATTGACGGCGAATGTGACGCCGAGGCTTT
>CAZBRU010000011.1:13119-15774 GCA_964494585.1 uncultured Planctomycetales bacterium | reverse complement strand
AGCTGACGGGAAGACCAATGCTCAAAAAGAGCGGCTGTAAGCTGTTGCTCATCAATTAATTTCGCTTTTAAAAGAAGTTGGCCGATAGGAAGAATATCAGATTCTTCTTTGGAGGGTGCTTGGTAATTACGCTCAGCTTTGGCCTGAATCATACCGCGGCGGTTAATAAGAGATTTACTTCCCTTAATTGTTTTTAAATGCCCTTTGATTTCGCAGGCAATTTCGGTAAGTTCGATAACGCTATTGATTTTTCCTGCCGTGTTATTGACAATCGCAATCGAAATCGTCATCAGGGGCGCCTTGATATCGTTGGACTGGCGGTCTTTGACAGACAGATAACCGATTAAACGATCCTGTTCGTTGTAATGAAGCGGAATAAGCCGGTCGAATTCTCTAATAATGGCATTGGCCACTTTTATTTCTCTCTCAGGCGTTGTCATCACGACAAAATCATCGCCGCCCACATGTCCCACAAAATCCGCCGGGTTTCCGTTTTTTTTAAGGCAATCAATCAAAATCCGTGAGGTCTGCATAATCACGCCGTCCCCCCGCAGATAGCCGTAGGTATCATTAAAAGATTTAAAGTGGTCGATATCGATATACATAAAGGAAAATAACTTGCCGCTTTCTATATGATTTCGGCTGGCGTATTCAATGGCTTTATTGCCCGGTAAACGCGTTAAGGAATTCGCGTGCACTTGATGGTCCGTGCGCCGCAAGGCCATTTCAAGGCGCACTTGAAGGTCAATGGGGTCCGGAGGCTTGATGATATAATCATCAATGCCTTCGCGGATTTCCAAAAGGCGTTTTCGAATCTGCCGCTGTTCAATAAGGATAATGATGGGAATGTAGGAAGTTAAAAAATCACTTTTGACAATCTTGCAAAGTTCAAAACTATCCAAACCGGCAAGCTCGCTATCAATAATGATCAAATCAGGAAGTTCCCGCTTGATAGCCGCGAGGGCTTCATCGCCATTTGAAGCGACAATGACCTCATAACCAATGGGCTGTAAAAACTGCGGAAGCACCTCCGCGATCACAGGTTCGTCCTCGGCGAGGATAATCTTTTTTTTACGAACAGAAACGGCCATGGCTCAAGGTTTGTTGTCCCCTTCAACTGATTCAATTTTCTGCTGAAGATACTGCATGCTCGCTTGGGTTGCCTCTTCCATAACCAGAGGCGTGACAGAAAGAAGTTTTTTTCCTAAAGGGCTTTGATAAAAGGCGACTAAATCCTTAACTTCATTTTCAGAAAAATATTTTGAATAAATAGGAACAAGGCGGCTGATAATATCGTCAATATTGAAAATCTGTTTTAATTTTTGCGCGTCTTCAGGCGAGGCTTGGCCCAGCATTTGATTAAGCGTCTGCGTCATGCTTGATTTTGCGCCGCTGACATCAATGAGATTTAAAATGGATTCTTCTTTGGTCGTCGAAGAAGCGCCGGAAGAGGCGCCCGCAACAGCCGAAGGGTTCGATTTTCTCAAAGAAGCGGCATCTTCGATCCGCGCGACCTCATCGTCGAAATAGGTAAGCTCAACTCCGCTCACGCTCACCTTGACCTGGCCGTTGGCTTTGGAAACAATCCTCCCATCGACAACTCTGCCGTTTTTAAGATAAACTTTTTCCGCGAAACTTAAAGCTGGAGAAAAAAATAAACTGAAAACGGCAAGGAGAATAACGATGCGCATAATTTCCTTTCTGTTGCGAATGCGGATTTATTCTAATCCTTTTGTGAGCGCGGGTCAATACAAAGCGCCTAAACCCAAATTTTGCGAGAGCAAAATTTGCCCGAAGGGTTGCACGACAAAATCCGATAAGGATTTTGTCGGTTTTGCAAGGTGGTCCCGGATTTTGCTATTGCAAAATCCGGGATAAAGAGCCTATTGAAGATACAAAACCCTTGTGTTACCATAGTGCGTTTATAAATTTAAGAATAATTATTTTAGTCCATATGATTGATTCACTCAAAAAACAAATCGATGTAAGCCTTGAGAGTTTTTTATACCGCATTCGCCGCGAATATAAACTTCATCTCGTTAACCCAATTCTTTTTGAAAGTATTAAAGAATTTACGCTGCGAAAGGGCAAGCGCATCCGCCCCCTTCTTTTAATTTTAAGTTACAAAGGGTACAGCCGATCCAATCATTCTATCCCTAAAAATCTTTACGATGCCTCAACCTGCATGGAATTGCTGCATAATTTCATGCTGATTCACGATGACATTATCGACCGTTCGGATTTGCGCCGCGGAAAACCCACCCTTCACCGCTCTCTTCAAAAAATCGCTAAGACCGATGACCAAGAAAAATTAGGCTGCGATTTGAGCATTGTGGCCGGCGACATTGTTTATGCTTTGGCCATTGACGCTTTTCTCTCAATTAAGGAAGACCCCGTGCGCAAAGAAGAAGCGCTAAAATATTTTATTAAAACCGCGGCCTTCACGGCGATGGGAGAATTTATCGATATCCTGCACGGCATTGACAAGGTTGAAAACATTCAAGAAAAAGATGTTTTTTTAAACTACACGCTCAAAACCGCGCGTTATACCTTTGAATGCCCGCTTGTCGTTGGTGCTATTCTAGCCGGAGCCAAAAAAAACGATATCGCGAAATTATCCAAATTAGGAACAATGATAGGGCAGGCGTTTCAAAT
>CAZBRU010000011.1:7692-13019 GCA_964494585.1 uncultured Planctomycetales bacterium | reverse complement strand
CTCAAGGATTCTTACCGCAAACTCATTTGGCAATCCCTGCTTTCACTTTTTACAACCAGCGGCGAGATTGCCAAAGCCAACGGTATCGACACACATGCCTCTTCCCGGCTTTGATAGCGTCGTCACGTGTCCGAAGTGCGATGATGAACACACCGAACGCGTTTCTTTTCTATATAAAAAACTTGAATCCAAAAACGCCGGCAAAAGATTTCTTTTAGACGACACGTTTATTAAAGATCTTTCTAAGATGACGCCTCAGTACCGGGACAAACTGCTCTCTGATTTGATGCCGCCGCAGGAACCCGCGCGCCATCTTCCCGCCGGAACCATCGCCCGCATGGCGTTTCTTATTTCGTGGCTTGTCACAAGCGCGATTATCGTCGGGAGGCTTGGCTACAAAAATTATTTTTTCATCGCACTTACCACGGCGGGCATTTTGATTTTACCTTTTTATTTTCTTTTGATGCAGACTATTCACATTTTTCAAAAGACAATAGGAAAATATAGGGAGATGCGAACGTTCTGGGAAGGATTATACTTTTGCCACGACTGCCAAAATGTTTTTACGCCAAAAAAATAAAATGGTGAGCTTGTCGAACCATTAAATAAGCCGGCTCGAGAGTTCATCTAAAATTAATTTTCCCTTCATCGTTGTTTTTAACTTTTCATCTTCCCGGATAAAAAACCGCTCTTTAACCCACTCCTCAATCATCATGTGCTTGTCTTTGGGCAGAAAATAATCAAAGCGTTTTTGAAGACGGGCAACATCAATGCCTTCATTCGTTCGAAGGCCAAACAAGAATGTTTCTAAGAATTGCTTCTCTTTTTCCAAATTTTCTTCGCCTTCAATAATCGTTTGATTGGATTTTGTCCTTTGTAAATATTCGGCAAGGTTTGAAGTATTCCAGAATCGCCTTCCTTTGTTGTGAGAGTGAGCTCCGATTCCAAGTCCAATGTAATCTCCTCCCTGCCAGTAATTTTGATTATGTTTGGATTCAAATTTCGGTTTCGCGAAATTGCTGATTTCATACTGCTTAAAGTTTTTTCTTTCCAAAAATTCAGCCACATGAACATATTGCTCGGCGCGGCTTTCATCATTATCTAAAACAACATTTGTTTTAGAAAACTTGGTTCCCTCTTCAATGGTGAGCGTGTAAAGCGACAAATGTTCGCTGTTAAGGGCTGTCATTTTGCTCAAATCTTCTTCAATCTCACCCAGGCTTTGTTTAGGAAAAGAAAACATAAAATCCAAACTTAAATTATCAAAACCTGCTTTTCGTAAATCCTTAAACGCCAAAATGGCTTTTGCGCTCGTATGTGCCCGCCCTAAAAATTTCAAGTAACGGTCGTGTAAGGATTGGACGCCCAGGCTCAGGCGGTTGACGCCGCAACTTTTAAGCAATTTGGCTTTCTCTAAATCAATATCCTCGGGATTGGCTTCGATGGTCCATTCGATTGTTTTCGTAAATGAAAAGTTGTCGCGGATAAGTTTTATCAAACTCTCAAGCTGTTTAAAGTTTATGTGCGTCGGTGTTCCGCCGCCGATATAAAGTGTTCTAAGCGTTGTTCCTTTATAGCGGCCCGCTTCGAACGCCAAAGATTCTAAATAATCATCGATTAGGTGTTCGCGCCCAATCGTAACCACGAAAGAACAAAACGCGCACCGCTTAAGGCAAAAAGGAATATGGATGTAAAGAGAGGTCATGAAAGTATTTTAACGTGGATTTGATTTTTGGGCTTATCTTTTTTGTTTGCATTTTACTGGGAATTGATTTATGATTTTCCCATGAAAGTTACTTTAAACGGCCAATCCAAAGAAATCCTCGAGAAGTTAACTCTCAAAAATCTCGTCGAGCAGTTTTGTAAAAACCCAAACCGCGTGATTGCCGAAGTCAACGGCGACATCATCAAAAGCCAAAAGTGGAATGACCACCTTTTAAACGACGGCGACACGCTTGAACTAGTGAATTTTGTCGGCGGAGGTTAACCCAATATGAATGAAGCAGAAATCCAACCGGCAGTTTCTGACACGCCTTTGGTGATTGCCGGAAAACTAATCACCAACCGTTTTTTTCTCGGCACGGGAAAATTTAAAAATAAAACCGACGTCGCCGAAAGTATTGCGTCATCTGGCACGGAAGTCGTGACGGTTGCGCTGCGCCGCATTGATATCGAACACCATGAAGAAAATATTCTCGAATATATTCCAAAAAATGTCCATTTGCTTATCAACACGTCCGGCGCAAGAACAGCTAAAGAGGCGCTTCGCATCGCGCGGCTCGCCCGCGAATCAGGCTGCGGCAATTGGATAAAGATTGAAGTCATCAATGACAGCAAATATCTTTTGCCCGATAATAACGAAACCATTAAGGCCACCGAGCTTCTTGTCGCCGACGGTTTTGTTGTTTTCCCTTATATGTATCCGGATTTGTACGCGGCGCGCGAACTGGTTAAGGCCGGCGCCGCAACTATAATGCCTTTAGGCTCACTTATTGGCAGCAACCAAGGGCTGAAAGCAAAAGAATTTATTAAAATCCTTATTGATGAAATCGATGTTCCCATTATCGTTGACGCGGGAATCGGCCGGCCGTCGCAGGCGGCGGAAGCCATGGAACTTGGCGCGGACGCGGTTTTAGCAAACACCGCCGTCGCGACCGCGGGGCATCCCGCTACACTTGCGAAAGCATTTTCCATGGCCGTCCTCGCTGGCCGTATCGCTTACTTGAGCCGTCTTCCCATCATCAAGTCCGAAGCTTCTGCTTCGTCCCCTTTAACCGGATTTCTTAACTCTTAAATCATGATTTCTTTCGAGGAACTAAAAAATATTCTAGACGATCATCGTCCGGAAAACTTGGAAAATTTAGCGCGCGAAGCAAAACGTGTCAAAGAACAATATTTCGGGCGCACGATTTCTTTATACGCGCCGCTCTATCTTTCGAACTTTTGCAGCAGCCATTGCACGTACTGCGGTTTTCACAGCCACAACCGCATCACCAGAATTAAGCTTGAACCAACGCAAATGCACGAAGAAATGCGTTTTGTCGCGGAAAGCGGTATTGAAAACATTTTGCTCTTGACCGGCGAATCTTACAAAGTGACGCCGCTTATCTATTTAAAAGAAGCGGTTGAGGTTGCCAAACAATATTTTTCAAGCATCAACCTCGAAGTTCATCCGATGGACGAGGACGAATACCGCGAACTTTTCTTAAGCGGTGTCGACGGGATTGCGATTTATCAGGAAACATATAATCGAAAACGCTACTCTGAAGTTCATCTTTCGGGAGAAAAGCGCAATTATGATTATCGACGGGAAGCGCCGGAGCGCATTGCCCGCGCCGGAATGCGCACGATTTCGTTAGGGATTCTGTTAGGGCTTTCGGATGCGGCAGAAGATATTTTCGCGCTTTACGAACATCTTGGGTCAATGGAAAAAACTTTTCCCGGTGTGGAATACAGCGTTTCATTTCCAAGGCTTCGCCCGATTAAGGGAATGGGATTCGCGCCGTGTGATGTGGACGATAAAATGTTGGTTAAAATTATCTGTTTAACGCGGATTCTTTTTCCGCGAGTCGGAATCAATCTTTCCACGCGTGAAAGCGCTTGGTTTCGCGACCACACGCTTGAACTGGGAATTACAAAAATCTCCGCCGCCTCCAAAACTTCCGTCGGCGGCTATACATCGGATGAACCCGAAAAGCTCGACCCCCAATTTGACGTTCAAGACGAACGTTCCGTCCAGGAAATTGTAAAGATGTTAAAGAATAAAAACTTCGATCCTGTTTTTACAGATTGGAGAAGAATTGAAAACGCAAGTGCCTAAGAAAAAGGGCCCCGCCGAAATTCGGCGGGGCCCTTTTTATACTTTTAACTTTATTTACCCGCGGTAATCCGCAAAAAGATCCGTACTCAAATACCTCTCGCCCGTGCTCGGGATAATCACGACAATCAATTTTCCTTTGTTTTCAGGCCTTTTGCCAACCTGAACGGCCGCGCAAATCGCCGCGCCCGACGAGATTCCGCACAAAATTCCCTCTTCGCGAATCGCCCTTTTGGCCCACGCGAAGGCTTCATCATTATCCACTTGTATGACTTCATCGATAATTTTAATATTTAAAATACTCGGCGCGAATCCGGCTCCGATGCCTTGAATTTTGTGAGGCCCTGCCTTGCCGCCGGAAAGAACCGGAGAACCCTTGGGCTCAACGGCAATCGCGGAAAATTCAGGTTTTCTCTCTTTGATAACTTCGCTTACCCCCGTAATTGTTCCGCCCGTTCCAACGCCGGAAATTAAAATATCGATTTTTCCGTCGGTATCGTTCCAAATTTCTTCGGCTGTCGTCTGCCGGTGAATTTCGGGATTGGCGGGATTATCAAATTGCTGGAGAATTAAATATTTTTTGTCCGACTGGGCTAATTCATTGGCTCTCGCGATAGCCCCTTTCATCCCCTCTGTGCCCGGCGTTAAAACAATCTGCGCGCCCAAAGCCCGCAGAAGCGACCGGCGTTCCAAACTCATGGTCTCAGGCATGGTTAAAACAAGTTTGTAGCCTTTAACCGCGGCAACAAATGCCAGGGCAATCCCCGTGTTACCTGAAGTTGGCTCCAAAATGACGGTATCTTTCGTAATCTTTCCCGCTTTTTCAGCCGCTTCAATCATGGCCAAGCCGATTCTGTCTTTAACCGAGCCAAGCGGATTGTAAAACTCGAGTTTTAAAACAATATCGGCAACGCAGCCTTCGCTTAATTTATTTAAACGCACCAAAGGCGTGTTCCCGATTAATTTTGTAATATCTGCGGCGATTTTCATACCCTTTGTTTCCTCTCTTTTGGCAGTCAATGCTTCCATAACAAGCCTCCTTGAAAATAATTTTAAACTAGGCCCGAATTATAACATTCGCCCAAACTTGGTGTCAATCTAAAGATTGCGCGGCCTTTGCTGTTTTGGCCAAACTGTATTTTTTTAGATAAATCATCAAAATGGAAATCGCCGCCGGTGTCACGCCTGAAATACGATTGGCCTGCCCTAATGATGCAGGTGTAAAACGTTTCAACTTCTGGCGAATTTCTATAGAAAGCCCGGAGATATTGGAATAATCAAAATTTTCTGGAATTTTTATATTTTCAATATGCTTAAAGCGATCAACGTCTTTAAACTGCCGACGGATAAAGCCTTCATATTTGATTTCATATTCCACGTGATCGACAACAGACTGCGGCATTTTCTTTAAATTTCCGTCAAAAGGCGCGATAGTTTTATAGGACACGCCGGGGCGTTTTAAAATGTCCTTCAAGGATGTGGATTGTTTTAACGGGCTGGTCTTAAGGCG
>CAZBRU010000011.1:0-7592 GCA_964494585.1 uncultured Planctomycetales bacterium | reverse complement strand
AAAATGAGAGGCGCCCTGTTTTGCGCCTTTAAAGCCGCGTTGATTCCGGCGATAATTCCCTGCGCCGCGGCCTCTTCGTAGCCTGTCGTGCCGTTGATTTGGCCTGCTAAAAATAATCCGGAAACTTTTTTGACTTCAAGCGTCGCCTTGAGTTCCGTCGGCGGAACAACGCCGTGTTCAATCGCGTAACCCGGACGCATAATACGCGCCTTTTCTAATCCCGGAATCGAATGGACCATTTGGGTTTGAATTTCAAATGGAAGGCTGGTTGAAATTCCGTTTGGATAATATTCAAATGTGCGAAGGCCTTCAGGCTCTAAAAAAACCTGATGACTTTTTTTATCCGAAAATTTAACAATTTTATCTTCAATCGACGGGCAATAACGCACGCCGGTGGATTTAATCGTGCCGCTGTACATGGGCGACAAATGAAGGCCGGCGCGGATAATATCATGCGTCTCCTCTGTTGTGCGCGTGATGTAACAGGGAAGAAGTTTTTTAGGCAAACGTTTTGTGCTAAAAGAAAATGCCGCTGGACGCTTATCAGAAGCCTGCTTTTCCATTTTTGAAAAATCAATCGTGCGCCCGTCAATCCGGGGCGGTGTTCCGGTTTTAAAACTTAAAAGGGGAAGGCCAAGCTCTTCCAAGCTTCTCGCTAAACTTAACGACGCGGGTTCGCCGATACGCCCGCCGGTAAAATTTTTATCCCCGATATGAATTTTTCCTTTTAAAAATGTCCCGGGTGTTAAAACAACCGTTGGCGCGTGAATTTCAATGCCGAGATTGGTGCGAATGCCGTAAATTTCATTATTTTTCGCTAGAACTTCTCTCACCTTATCCTGCCGCATAAAAAGATTTTTCTGGCGCTCAATAGTGTGTTTCATATAAAGCCGATAAAGCTGACGGTCGGACTGGCAGCGCGAAGAACGGACGGCCTGCCCGCGGGAGGTATTAAGCTGTCTAAATTGAATCCCGGTGCAGTCGGCGGCCTTTCCCATCTCTCCGCCTAAGGCGTCGATTTCTTTAACAAGCTGGCCTTTGCCGACGCCGCCGATAGCCGGGTTACAGCTCATTTGCCCCACGGTTTCAATCTGCATGGTGACAAGAAGAGTTTTCGCGCCCATACGGCTGGCCGCGAGCGCGGCTTCAATGCCGGCATGGCCGCCGCCCACAACAATGCAATCATATCTTTGAAGGGGACTCATATTAACGTTTTTCGCGTCTTAAAGTAAAGTAGGTATTGATAAGGCTAAAAATTAGAAGAACGCAGGTAATCAAATTTAAATCCAAATATTGAAAATTCGTGAACGTAATCACGAGAAGTGAAACCAGCGTGCACGTCCAAAGCACATACATGATAACTGTAAGAAGAGTTGACATAAGTTAATATAAAGTACTTTTAAAAAGCTTTTTTGTCAACACCCTAGAACATTTCAGGTGCTCATTATCAGATGCACTCAGCGGAACTACTTCTCAGATTTGGGATGAGCGCAGGAATCGCGCGTGACAAGTTCGGGGGCGAGAATCATCTTAACGGGAGACGTGCGTTTGCCCGAGACAATGGCATTTAAATTTCTAACCGCGTCTTCCGCCATTTTAAAAAGAGGCTGTTTAATTGTTGTGAGTGCCACCGGCCCATGAATACACGCCGGGTTATCGTCAAAACCAATAATGGAAACATCGCTTGGAACTTTGAGGCCTTTTTCCATCAAAACCTCAACCGCCTCAAAGGCCATATCATCGCTTGCCGCGAAAACAGCCGTCGGAGGAATTTTCAAAGAAAGAAACTGCGCCATGGCAATCCTGGCTGAACGCCTTGAATAATCGCCCTTATAAACGTATTCTTCTTTTAGTGAAATTCCGGCTTTTTTCAAAGCATCTTTGTAGCCTTCAAGCCGCTGCGCCCCGCCCTGCGTTTGAATATTCCCTGTAATGGTCGCGATTTTTTTATGCCCTAAACCAACTAAATATTCGGTGGCCATCCGCCCGCCTTTGACATTATCAACGGCGATATAACTCACGTCCAAATCATCGACGATGTTATTGACAACAACGCAGGGAATGCCTTCCTCTAAAGTGATTTCCACTTGTTTTCGATTTTCAATAATATCCGCGAAAATTACTCCTCCGACATGGCTCATATTAAGGGGCTTGTTTCCGTCGGTGATATGAAAAACCATATCGAGTTTTAAAGCTTCGCAGGCCTGGCCCACACCGCGAATCAGTTCGACGGCATAAAAGGAATGAAAAACACCCGGATATCCGGGTATGACCAAGCCCACCGCCGTGCTTAAACCCCGCGCCAAACGCTGCGCGCTCACATTGGGTTTAAATTTTAAAGCAGAAATGGCCTCTTCAACACTTAAGCGATTTTTCTCTGAAACGGTAGGAACGTTATTAATGACGCGGGAAACGGTTGTAATAGAAACCTTCGCCCTGCTGGCAACATCTTCAATGCTGATTTTTGATTTGTGCACTTTTTAAAAAACCTTACCTTACGGTATCGCCCACTCTAAGATCGGCGCTTTTCTCTTTAATGTCAGCCGCCGAAACATTTTTTCTGACCTGAATAATTTCAAGATCAGAAATGTATTGATTATCGTGGTAAACACTCAACCTGTCACCGACATGAATGCCGGAATCCTGGCCGATATCGACAACAACAAAATTTTCATCACCGTTAATGCTGACGACTTTACCGTTAAAGCCGGCCGGCACGGCACTGTCATTATTGCCGCTCGCCGTCGCACTCACAACAATCGGCGGGAGCTCGACTTCTTTTGATTTTCCCTGCGCTTGAGAAACCGCCGCCTGAGCCGCCGCTTGTTTCACGGATGGAAATCTTTGCTCCAAACTATTCTTTATATTTAAAATATCATCGAGCCGGCCCTGGACAATATTTTCCGCTTCCGCCAATCTTTTCTCAACCGCGTCTTTACTTTTCTTTAGCTCAGAAATATTTTTTTCAAGCGTAATCTTCGTTGATGTCAATTCCTTAATCTGCGTGCGCAGCTGGCTGTTCTCGCCTTTGAACTTATCTAATTTTTCATCAAAATATTTGCGGTTGTTTCTTTCTTTAGCCAATTCAATGGCCATGCTGTCAGCCAAATCTTCGCTTTCTTTAATTTTATGGTCAATCTCTTCCTTCTCATTTTTTAATTGCCCTAACTCCAGCATGAGGTCGGAATTTTTCTTCTTCAACTCATCGGCCTCAATCGCCTTAGAAGACAACTGGTTTTGGAAATTATTGACCTTGATTTCAAGCGAGGCTTTTTGCTTAATGGTGTCAGCCCAATATTGGTCAGGAGCGCTTGGCGCTTCTCCTTTCGTGGGAACTTCTTTGTAAATGATCTGAGGAGGTACGCTGGATTTTTCCTGAAACTTAGCCATCACATCGTCGCGCTCTTTACGCAGGGAATCGACTTTATTTTTCCAATCATCGCGCTCAACCGTCAACTGCGTAATTTGATTGTTAATGCCGTCCAACTGCTCTTGAAGCTTGGATTCTCTATTTTTCTGGTCTTTGAGCTGGCCCTCGAGCCTTTGATTGTCTTCAATCAGCTTTTTTTCTCTTTCTTTGACCTGAGAACTTTCTAAAACCTTGGCCGCTACTGATTTTTCTAAAAGCGTTCTTTCGCTTAAAGACGAAACAGCCACAAAAACGCTCATTCCAAATAGAATGAATATAACAACGAACGCGAGTTTTGAACCATTCGACATACAATTCTCTCCTTAAAATAATTGCCTTCAATATATCAGACTCTCTATGCCAACTCAAGAGAAAAGAAGAGATTTTTAGTAAAAACAAAAGGGTATTCTCAAAAAATTCTTAAGAATACCCATTTTAAACAAAAAATAAAACTTTATTTTATTCGAATTTTAAGTCGTCCAAATAGAAAACGCAGGTTTCAGGGTTCACATCCACGTTGGTCGCCCAGGCAAAACCTCCGCTGATATAGGACAAGTCTTTGCCGCGCAGATCAATCGTATATTGTTTCCACTCCGGGGCTAAAACAACAGGCCCAATTACGGCCGCATCGGAATCCGGATAATCGCCGGTCAACCCTCCGACCTTAAATTCTTCAATGCGTTCGCCGCCTTTGTCGCCCTTGGCCCAAAAGATAAGTTTGACGGCGCCGTTCAAATCAAACCCACCTTTACGGCTGCCCCAATTGTTAGCCGGATTCTGCCAATAAATACCGGCCCATTTTTGCCCCTGTTTTGAACATGCCACGTCATAATTAATCTTAATGCATGTCTTGCCGCCATGGCATTTGTCCTGCCAGATGTCATTGATAAGCAGGCATTTTCCATCGGGCATAAAGCCGGAAGGAACAAAGTGATTTTCCACGCTCCCCTTATCCAAATAAACAACAAAAGGCTTAAAAGAAGATGTTGAGTTAGGCGAAGAGGTAGATTTTGCTGCCGGCGCCTCTTGAGCTGAAGCCGCGCTCTGATCAGAAGAAACGGCAGACGAATTATTACTTCCCGAGCACCCCGCGAAAGCCACACAGCACACGACTACGAGTAAAAAAAACTTCTTCATAAAATAAGCCTTTCTTTTTTATTCAATATCCTTCAATTCATCGAGACTCTTTTGAGCGCCGTCCGCGGGTTTCCAGAACCATCCTTGCGGATCCCAGCACTGCGCAAAAGAATAATCGCTGATAAGTTTCTTATAAGCCTCTTTGGCTTCTGTGTTTTTTCCCGCTTTGCGAAGCGCCTCGCCTTTGATGAAAAGGCATGTGCCCACATCATTTAAGGCCCAATAAGAAAAGATTTTATCCTTCGTATCCGGATATTCTTTCAAGGAAATTTGCATTTCTTTAGCTTTGTTGGCGTAAAGTTCCATGCATTTATCGGCGTAGGCCATGACCTCATCTAACTTATTGCCGCTTAAAGCACCCCATGCCTTGACGGTTAGGGTTTGGGAAGTGTAATCCCCAAAATCAACATTTGAACCCGAGTTGATCAAAGCCAGCTTTTCCTTGGCTGCTTCAGAAGGTTTCCAAAACCATCCCTTGGTATCCCAGCATTGGCCAAAACTATATTCATTGATGAGTTTTTGATAAACTTCTTTTGCCTCATCGGTCATCTTGGCTTTGCGGTACGCTTCACCTTGAATGAACAATCCTGTGGCCACGTCATTTAAGGCCCAATAATTAAAAATGTCCTGATTGGCGCCTTTGGCGTAATCAGTCAAGCTCGCCTGCATCTTCTTGGCTTGTTCGCCGTAAAGCTCAATACATTTATTGGTGTAGACCAAGACTTCTTCCACGTCTCCTTTTTCTAAAGCGGTCCATGCTTTAGAAATCAAAGTCACCGAACGATAATCGCCAAAGTCATACGCAGCAGCGACAACCGCCGGTCTTACCAGTACAGCGCTTGTCAAAAGCATTACCGCCAATATTAACCTTTTCATTTGGAACTCCTTTTTACTTTTGTTTAACCGTGGTTAACCTGCATCGAATTTTTTCGATGCCAATTTTCTGTTTAATTCTCATGCCAAAGTTTTTGATACCTAAAATAGCCGGCACGTAAATGCCGTAAAAATGGACTTTGTTTTCCGTCGCCCTGACCGGTAATGCCAAACCATTCTTCGTACATATGCCCATCGGGAAACGGACCTATAGCGCCTGCGGTTTCGTCATGAACAGCTGGTTCGTAATTTTTCCACCATTCATCGGCCCATTCAAAAACAACACCGCCCAACGCGTTGCCTACACCCTCACGCGTTTTTGCCGAATTAAACATCATGTCGCGCCAATTGCCTTCTAAATAATCGGCTTGGGCACGTTCGGCCTGCTCTTCACTTAAATTCTGGGCAAACGCGGGACAGCCGTATTCTGTAATAAATCCTGGTTTTCCTGTCGCGTCAAAAACCTGCTCCCAAAAAGACCCAAATCCATAGTCGCCGCGATACGCGTTGGCGCCAAACATATCAACGTTGGGGCAATTTTTAGCAAAAATATCCAGATAAAGATTGTCTCCGTTGCAAATTGCGACGGGATGATTTTTGTCGACGGATTTTATCCACTGTGCAACTTCATCGACAAACTTGTAATAGGCCTCGGGTTTTTTGTCCGCGTTGCAAGCGACACCATAATTATTTTCATTACCCAAAAGCCAGAACAAAACGAAGGGTTCGTCTTTGTATTCCATCACCATTTTTTTAACTGATTCGAGCATGGCCGCGCGGTGTTTTGGATTTTCATAATCGGTTCCCTCATACCAGCTGGCACCGGACCCAAGAGTATATTTTCCTAAAAAGTCGCTTAAAATCACACGGATACCGTGACGCGCGTACAAATCTCTCAACACTTCTTTGTTCGGCTCAAAGGGCTGATGATAAACACGGATTGTGTTTGCGCCTAAGTCTTGAAGCAATTTAAAATCACCGACCACGGGTTCGTCTTTGTCCTTCTTATTGTTTAAATTTTCATCGAGAAAACTGTCGTACGGGCCGTCGGCACGTCCGTTATGGTTGGTGTCTTCCGTCATCCAATCGGCCAATGTTCCCTTATCAGGGCTTTGCCCCACTTTGGTCGGCGCGTACGTTACTCCTTTAATGATATAGGGCTTGTCATTGACAATAAGCTGCCAATGCTTATTATTATACTGTACCAAGTGCACTGCGCCTTGCCCAAGCGTTCGTTTAACTCGTAAAAAAGAAGGTATTTTGTCTTGAATTTTTTCTTTTACTGTGTCCCAAAAAGTTTTAGTTGAAATTGCCCCCGGCGATGCCGTAACAATATCATTATTGATGTTGTTGTCAAAACCGTTTGTGATTTGAATCTTCGCGCCTTCAAACTTTAAATTGAGTTCCGGATGCATACGAATCAAATGCCGAATTTTCGCAATCGCCGCCTGCCCCGGGTACCAAGGCGTATGCCAGTAGGTCCATCCAGTCGCGCCGGGAAAATTGACGACAATCGCCTGATAGGCCTTGATCGCTTCATAATACATTTTACTTTTTTCGAAAATAAGTCCCACGTAAAAGAGCTTCACGCCCCACGGCTCAGGCGCTGTGACCCATTTATAAAAAGCCGCTTCCAAATCTTCGCTGTTTACAAAGTCCCAGTGGCTTCCCTCGAGCCTGCCTTCTTTTCTGGCCCGTTCGTAGCGCGGGTCGCGCAATACCGAACCGTTGTTCGGATAAATCCCTTCACCAACGGCGCTGGCTAAACCTTTTGGGTCCGCCGCTTCATAATGATAATCCTTGGTGCCGACTCCCGTAAACTTTCCGTATTTCAAATAATCAATGATATTTTCCTTACCCTTGAAGGCAAGATTAACTTCAGTCCGAAAAATCTTTTTCGGCGGCGGCGCGGCTTCTTGCTTTGCTTCTTTTCCGGATAATTTGTCTAAGCTTGCCTGGGCTTTTTCGGCAACCGACCAATACCATCCCCGCGGATCCCATGCCTTTGCCCATTTATAATCGTCGAGAATTTTCTGAAAAAGAGCTTTGGCTTCGTCGCTGCGGCCGTGATTCATCAAAGCTTCGGCTTGAATAAAAAGACAGGCCGCGACATCATTCAATTCCTGATAATTTCCTTCTTGGCCGCTTACGGGAAACGCGGAAAGCGACGCTT
>CAZBRU010000010.1:7116-16900 GCA_964494585.1 uncultured Planctomycetales bacterium | reverse complement strand
TAACATGCTGTTTTTACTTCTGCAATTGCTAAGGAAAAGCGGTATAATACACCCCGATGAAAAGAAAAATTTTGATAACTTTGCTTGTCATTCTGATCTTCTTTGTAAGCGGCGTCCTCATTCTTCTTTACGTGAATACAAAAATTCTGCCCGCCAAAATTAAGGCACTCGCCGCCCAAAAGATTGAGGAAGTCTTGGGCCGCCGGGCCGCCATTGATTCCGTTGACTTTTCATTCCCGCAAGGTTTTGTCCTTCATCATTTCGTTCTTTACGAGAAGGATTCACCTGAAATTCTCTGCAGTATCGAACAAATTTCATTTAATATTTTGCCCTGGTCCGTCCTAAAAGATAAAAAAGTTATTATTCCCTCCCTGCGCGTTGAGAAACCGATTTTAAAAATGAAGCATTTAAAAAACAACACCTTTAATATTACGGATCTTTTGACGCCGAAAAATCAAGACCAGAAAAGCTCCTATTCTCTTTATGTCGGCGAACTTGTTGTTACAGGAGGACATATGAACTTTTCTGACGAAACGATAACTCCCGTCTTTAATCAAGGCATGGACAATATCGCGCTAAAGGCCAATTTTTCTTTGCCCAAAAATCTTAAATTCCGCTTTTCCGGAAATCTTTCAAATACAAATACAAGCCATATCAGCCTGGATGGCAATTACGATATTTCTACGCAAAAAATAAAAGCCGCGCTCCATATCGAACAACTGCCTTTTCAAAACTATCTTTCCTTTTTTACGAATTTAAATAGTATTAAAATTGAAAATGGTATTTTAAAATCCCTCGACGCCAGCGCAACGTGGCAATACGGCAAACTCGACCTTCAAAGTGCCGCAGAATTTAACAATTTAAATCTGACGGCCTCAAGTGGAATTCGCCTCTTAGGAAACCCTTCGCTTCATCTTTCTTTAAAATATGATTCTCTCCATGGCGATCTTTTGTTCTATGACACTTTTTTAACCCTTAATGGCGTAACGGTTTCTAATGTTCCCTCGGCAGGTGAAATAAGCAACTTAAACGGCCAAATCCGTTACACAAACGACAAACTTATTTTTCAAGAATTAATGCTCAACGCTTACAACACGCCTATGACGGCATCGGGAACGGTAGAAAATTTCGCAGAACCTTCTCTTGATTTAAAAGTCGACGCTCCGCATTTTGATTTAAGCCGTTTGAAATCAATTCTACCGGATATGTTCACGGAAAAAAGAATCGACGCAGCGGGAGACGCCGCGATATCGTTAAGTTATAAGGGGCCCGCACAGCCGATTGCTTTAAATCATTTAAAAGGCAATATCATTTTGAATAATGCAACTTTCAAAACAGAAAAGCTGCCCGACGCCGTCACAAATATTACCGGCAAGATTGAAGCCGCTCAAGATGATGCCGCGTGGCAGCAGCTTAAGGGAAATTTTCAAAATAAAACTTATCAAATCGACGGAACTTTGAAAAACTTTTCCGAGCCCGCAGTTGAAACAACGCTCATTTCCGATGATTTAAACTTGAAAACAAGTTTTAAAATTGCTAACCAAATCCTGGATTTTTCTTCTCTATCTGGAAAATATTTTCACAGCGATATTGATCTTAAAGGTAATTTTAATTCAGGAAACCACAATTTCACTTTCAATGGCGGCGCGAATGTTGATTTAAACGATATTCCGAAGATTCTTCCGCAATTTGAAGAAAAGTTTAAGTCCCTTAAATTAAGCGGCCTTTGTTCACTCGAAGGAACCGTTGCCGGACAAGACGACAATTGGAAAAATTGGAAAACTTCATTGTCTTTAAGCTCTCCCTCTCTTACGATGAGCGGTTATCACGCGAGTAACGTGAGCCTGCATTTAGACCAAAGCAGTCAACATATCAACCGGTTAGAGCTAACGGGAAATATTTACGACGGCGCGCTGGACGTGCTGGCTTCCGCGGATTTGACAGAAGAAAATATTCCCTGCTCTTTAACATTTCATTTAGAAAATTTGGATATTGCAAAGTTTAAGGAAGACAGCGCGTGGCGGGGCAAAGATGTTTCCGGACTTTTATCTTTAGAACTATCAGCTAAGGGGCCTTCCGCGCGCCTTCAAGATATAGAAGGCGAAGGCACCGTCACCATTCACGATGGAAATCTTTGGCAGTTTGACTTGTTTGAAGGTTTAGGAAAAGTATTGCCTCTTCGTGAATTTCAAACCCTTACTTTTAAAGAAGGCAAGGCGGATTTTACAATTTCGAATCAAAAAATTTCAACCACAAACGGAGAACTTTCAAGCGATTTGCTGGCACTTCTTGTCAACGGCTGGATTGATTTTTCAAAACACTTAAACCTAGAGGTGACGCTTCATTTTAACGAAGATACTTTGTCGAAAGCCGGCGGACTTTTAAAGGCCTCGGCTTTGTTTGGCGAACTCACGTCAGTAACCATCAGCGGAACGCTCGATCACCGCATTTACACTCCTATCCTCGGAAGTCTTATTAAAAATACGGGCACTTTGCTTAAAGAAGGATTGAAGGAAGGCCTAAAAAATATTTTCAGCGGGTCAAATTAAATTAAAGAGAATGTTTTTTAATAAGGCGTTTAAACTTTTTTAAGGCCTTGGCCCGGTGGCTCATCTTAGCTTTAACAGACGCATCAAGCTCGCCAAACGTCTTTTTAAATTTAGGAATTAAAAATAACGGGTCGTAACCAAAACCATTTTTACCTTTTAGTTTTACATCAATCACGCCCTCACAGCTTCCCGCGACAACGTCAATTAATCGTTTTCCGTCAGCAAGCGCGACGAAACACCTGTATCGGGCGTGCCGCTTTTTAAGCGGCACGCCCTTTAACTCTTTTAAAATTTTGGCATTGTTTTGTTCATCAGTTGCGTTGCCGCTAGCTTTGCCGGCTTCGCCGACCTTGCCTATACCGGCAAAGCGCGCCGAATACACGCCCGGCATATTCTTAAGCGCTCTCACTTCAAGCCCGGAATCTTCTCCCATGGTTAACTTTTTTGTCGCGAGTGCGATCGTCACGGCTTTTTTAATGGCATTTTGGGCAAACGTTTTGCCGTCCTCTTCAATAATAGGAAGACCTGGATAATCATCGAGGGACGTGATTTTAAAATCTAAATCTTTGAGGAGATCTCTGATTTCTTCTAACTTTTTTTTGTTGCGGGTCGCGACGAGAAGTTCTTTCATGAAAATTCTAAATTAAGGAATCGTTAAGCCGCCCAGAGATTTCTTTTGAATATCCATAAGGCGTTTGATGCCTTTTTGGGCAAGCTTTAAAAGCGCGTCCATTTGAGGCTTGGAAAATGGTTCCCGCTCGGAGGTGCCTTGCACTTCGATAAACTGGCCGGCTCCAATCATAACCACATTCATGTCCATGCCGGCATTGGAATCTTCTTCGTAATCCAAATCCAAGAGAAGTTCTCCTTTTAAAAGGCCGACGCTGATGGCCGCGACATAGTCGGTTAATGGAATCCCTAAAAGCTTTCCCTGTTTTTTTAAATTTAAAAGCGCGTCCGTCAAAGCGATAAATCCACCGGTAATCGATGCCGTGCGCGTACCGCCATCGGCTTGGATGACATCGCAATCGATTTTGATGGTCCGCTCGCCTAATTTTTTCATATCGACCACACTGCGCAGTGACCGGCCGATCAGTCTTTGGATTTCAAAGGTACGCCCGGAAGTTTTTTCACGCTGAATACGCGTTTTACATGAACGCGGCAGCATCCCGTATTCAGCCGTCACCCAACCTGTGCCTGAATTTTTTAAAAACGACGGAACGCTTTCTTCAATCGTCGCTGTGCAAATCACTTTGGTGTCGCCAAATTCAATCAAACACGAACCTTCGGCGTATTTGGAATAATTTTTTGTGACTTTAATCGGTCTAAGCTGGTTTGGTTTTCGTCCATTAAGTCTTGACATAAATGTCCTTAATCTTTTAGTTGCGGGTACTCGGCCACAACTGTGGTTTGAATGCCGCCGCGGGAATTGACAATGCCTTCCACCTTGGCCCAGCGCGGGCCGCACGCCTTGACAATGTCGTCGAGAACTTTATTGACCCAATGCTCGTGAAAAATTCCTAAATCGCGGTAAAACAAAAGATAATATTTAAATGATTTCAATTCGAGGCACGTTTTCGTCGGCGCGTAGGTAATTTTTATGGTCGCGAAATCCGGCAGGCCGGTTTTTGGGCAGATGCAGGTAAATTCATTCGTTGTTAAAGTTATCGCGTACTCACGTTCGGGATATTGATTGCGCCAGACATCGATTTTAGGCGTCTTAAGCGCGCGGATATGCTTTTGAAGGCCTTCGTAAGATTTTTTTTGTGCCATGATTACCTAAGTTTAAGAAATTTGTGAACCTGCGGAATAACGCGGACATCTTTTAAAAGACCGGAGCACATCTTTTGAAATTCCATGCACGTGTCCATAATGCCGGTTTTTAAATCAAAAAAATTCGGCTGTAAAATGAAAAGAATGCTGGGATCAACTTTTGCAACCAACGCCGCCGCCTGCACAATATCTTCCTTTGAGGTGCCGCTTGAAACAACTGTTTTAATAAAAACATCTTTTACCAAAGCAATTTTTAAGAAATCTTCATGTTCTTTCCAATACGATTGACACTTCGTCGAACTGGGAAGTTTAATATCCATAGCCACGATATCGATATCGGAAATAACATCGCTTAATTCATTCGGCAAGGTTCCATTGGTTTCAAGATAAGTTTTAAGATGAAGGTCTTTTAAAAACGGTAAAAAGTTTTTCAAAAAATCTTTGTGCATCAAAGGCTCGCCGCCCGTTAAGCTGACCGAATGGCATCCTTCACTTAATTTCATAACTTCCGCGAGAATATCTTTGAGCGTCATTTCCGAAAAACGCCCCGGCACATCCCCGATTGAATACGGCGTGTCGCACCAGACACAATGCATGTTGCATTCATAAAAGCGCACAAAGGTTTGTTTTTCGCCCAAATATTTTCCTTCGCCTTGAAGCGAAGAAAAGATTTCACAAATCTTCGCTTTCATTTGTGAAGAATTTTTTGTTGAAGATTGATTTAAAATTTTTGTGTTCATAAGGCCGGATCTTTTAAGTTTAGCTTATCGAAACCTTTTTTTCGCAGAATACAGCTGTCGCAAACACCGCACGGAACCCGCCCGCCCGCGTAACATGACCATGTTAATTCATACGGGACTTTTAATTCTATTCCGAGTTTAATGATTTCGGCTTTTGTCAAATGCACGAGCGGCGTTTGAACGTGAATCCTTTTTCCCTCAACTCCGGATTTGGCGCCTTTTTTTAGGACCTCTTCGTATGCTTTAAAAAACGCGGGCCGGCAATCCGGATATCCGGAATAATCAATTTGATTGGCGCCAATAAAAATGACCGAGGCGCCGATGGCCTCCGCGTACGAGGCGGCAAAACTTAAAAAAATAATATTTCTCGCCGGAACATACGTCGAGGGAATCGCGGCGTTCATTTTATCAAGATTTCTTTTTTTGGGAAGAGAAATTTTTGTGTCCAAAAGCGCCGAACCTTTCCAGGGCAGGGTTATTTTAACAACCTTAAAATCTTTGCAGAAACGTTTGGCGATTCTTACGGCATTTGTGATTTCTTTTTTATGCCTTTGTCCATAATCAAAAATGAGGCCGAAGGGCGTGAAACCTTTTTGCCTCGCGTAAAAGAGCGTTGTCGCGGAATCAAGCCCGCCTGATAAAAGTACGATACATTTTTTGAACCCTCGAGCCATATTAGGGGGAATAAGTAACGCTGCAAAAATCTGATTCCCAAACAGTCACGCGCTTTACTTTAAGAGTTTTATGACGGCGGGAAAATGCGTCGAAAATATATTTGGCGAGATGTTCGGTCGTGGGATTATATTTTTTAAAGTAGGAAAGGTCATTAAGATTTTTGTGGTCAAATTCTTCTAAAAGTTCTCTTAAATCTCTTTTCACAATCATAAAATCACAAACCATGCCGATTGAGTTTAAGACGCGGCTTCCTAAAACAACTTCAACCTTCCACGTGTGGCCGTGGAGATGTTTACACTTTCCTTCATAACCGCGCAAGAAATGCGCCGCGGCAAAATCGCTTTTGACTGAGAGTTCAAACATAAGTTAATTTTTTGAAGAGTCCGCCTTCAGGACTTTGCTGATCTTAAATCCTAAGAATCGCTTGGCGAGCTTTTGAAAATGTTTAGGTTCGTCGCTCACGATAAAGACATGTTTAGGATGATGGTGATTTGGATTCTCTAAATTGAGCGTTTTTAAAAGCTCCTTCACTTCAAAGGCAACTTCTTTGGCCGAATCAATCAGCATCACGCCTTTACCCATGACTTTTTGCACGACATTTTTTAAAAGCGGGTAATGCGTGCAGCCTAAAATCAGCGTATCAATTTTAAAATGAGAAATAGGTTTTAGATATTCCCTAGCGACAGATTCCGTCACAGGCTTATCCACCCAGCCTTCTTCCGCCAAGGGCACAAATAAAGGGCACGCCTGACTTTTAACTTTAATCGTGGGGTCGAAAAGTTTTATATTTTTTGTGTACGATTGGCTGTTCACCGTCGCCTGCGTCGCGATAACGCCGATGATTTTGTTGCGTGTCACGGAAGATGCTTTTTTTGCGCCCGGACGAATCACGCCGATAATCGGAAGAGAAAAACTCCGCTTCAAAAGCGGCAACGCCACGCTGGAGGACGTATTGCAGGCCACCACAATCATTTTCACATTTTGTTTTAAAAGCAAAGAAACATTTTCTTTGGAAAATCGAATAATGGACTCTTTGGATTTTGTTCCGTAGGGCACGCGCGCGGTATCGCCGAAATAAACAATGTTTTCGCGCGGAAGCTGTTTCATGAGTTCCTTAACGACAGTCAAGCCGCCTAAGCCGGAATCAAAAACTCCGATAGCAAAATTCTTTTTATTGTTTGCTCGCATAATTCAAAATACTTTTGGCTAAATTATCCGCGATTTTTTGGCGGTACTCTTCCGTGCCTAAAAGCGACTCCTCACTCTTATTGGATAAAAATCCCACTTCAACTAAGATGGCGGGAATAAGCGTGTTTCTTAAAACAGAAAAACCCGCGATTTTGGCACCGCGATTTTCAACACCCATAGCGCCGGTTATGTCTTTGGCTATAAACTGCGCTAAATTTTTTGATTCCGCCTGTTTGTAGTTGTGCAGCATATCCAAAAGGATATCATCAATCATACCGTCTGAAGAATCCATCTGAAAGCGGCTAAAAACCTGCCGGTTATAGTCGCTAAAATCGACCGTTTTTAATTCCCGGCTCGTGAGCTCCCTTAATGAAAAAATTTCCATGCCTTGAATGCTTTTCGCGCGGCTGGAATTCACATGAATGCTGACAAACAAATCCACTTTTGAGGCATTCGCCAGGCGAGCCCTTTCTTCAAGCGGGATAAATTCATCTCCGCCGCGCGTCATTGTGACAATAAAGCCGCTAGCAGCCAATTGATCGCGCAGGCGCTTGACAATGTCTAACGTAATATCTTTTTCCCGCATGCCCGCCTTACTCATCGCGCCCGGGTCTTTGCCGCCGTGTCCGGGGTCGAGCATAATATTGGAAAATCTTTTAATGTGATAATCAAAACGCGAAATAAGTTTGTCCAAAACCTTTTCTTTAAAATCCGCGGGCACCGTGACAGCACCTTTATTGTGCTTTAAAGAATCGCTTAATGTGACTTCTTCATTATTCACAATCACAAGACTGCTTCCCACAATGGCCTTGGCTTTTATGCCATCTTTATCGAGCGTGACCATCTGCCCTATCGGGTCCCAATGAATTTGAACATCATACTTTTGGCAAAGGTCTGTTAAGTTCAACTGCCCATGGGAAACAGTTCCACCACCAGGAGCTGTGGCACAGCCGGAAATCCAAAAACAAAAAAGCACAAAAAAAACCGTTAGAGAATTTTTTAAAAATTTTATCATTTATTTTTTACGCGGAGGTACAGCAGCTCCAAATTTTGTTTCAGGTGAAGTATCCGCCGCCACATCGCCCGAAATGATTTTCGGCGTCAAAAAGATAACGAGCTCTGTCTTAGCAGTTGACTTGCTGGTGTTACGAAACGCGGCCCCAAGCAAAGGGACATCTCCCAAAAAAGGAATTTTGTTAACAGTATCCTTTTTCTCGTCCTTCATAAGGCCGCCGATAATAATCGTGACGCCGTCTCTAACCATGACAGTGGTTTCGGCTTCTGACGTTTCCACAATAGGAATTTGATTATTTGTGCTGGTTGTGTAGGTGCTAAGGACCGAGCTTACTTCCGGGCGTATCTTCATCGTAATAAAACCGTCCTTGTGAATCGTCGGCGTCACATACAATTTAACCCCCACATCGATAAAATTAATGCTTTCGGCCGTGGTTGTCGGCCCTGAGGATGGGGTTGTGGTTGTGGTCGTCGCGTAAGGCTGAGTGGAGCCGACTAAAATTTTAGCTTCCTGATTGTTAATCGCTGTGATGTGCGGACTTGAAAGAATATTGGTCGTGCCGATCGTGTTCAAGGCATCTATCAAGACCTCGTAATCATCATTGGAAAGCACGCCAATAGTTAATTTGCCTCGTTTTGCGGTTATATCCTTGGCACCTAAAATATTCAAATTGCTTTTTAAATCAAGCATCTGATAGCCCCTGATCATCACTTCCCAATCCACGCCCATTTTATATGCGTCACTTAAAGCGAGCTGTACAATTTTTGCTTCAATCAAAACTTCTTTGTGCCTTTCATCAAAGGCCTTGATAAGGCGGCTGATCTCGTCAAGCTTTCGAGGCGTATCGGTGACCACAATTTTGTTGCTGCGGGCGTCAAATTTAAGCGTGCCGGCATTTTTGGTTAAAACTTCCGTAATGTTTTTCGAAAGGTCTTCAGCCTTAGAATAACTTAAATCAAAAACCCTTGTCGAAATGGGCACGTCAATTTCGGCGAGGAGCGCTTCCATGGCTGCCAGCTTTTCGGGGGTTTCAATCAACACCATGGTGTTGGATTTGTCGTCCGTGATCACTTTTCCGTTAAGGCTTTTCATTTGATTGAGAATAGCCGCCACATCAGCGGCGGCGGTATTTCTTAAAGGAATAATCTTGATTTTTGTTTTTTCACCAAACTTCCGCCCGTAGGTACTTTCGTAATCCTTGGCCGTCATGACCTTGATAATAGTGTCTTCCTCCACATAAGCCAAATCATTGGATTCCAAAATAATACGCAGCGCCTCACGCACGCCGACACCCTTTAAATAAATGGTCACCTTGCCCTTAACATCACGCCCGGCAACGATATTGATGCCGCTTTTTTTAGAAATCAACTTTAAAACGTCGTTGATTTCCATGTCTTTAAGTTCCAGCACGTCGAGATTCATGCCTTCAAGAGAAGCCGCGTTGGAGGATTTGGATTCTACGGCGGTTTCCGAAGGAGGGCCGGCCGCGGGATTTGGAATCGATTCCTGTGATTCACTGCTAAGCTGCTGCATTTTGTCCAAGGTTCTTTCGACATTAGAAAAACGGTTCTCCTGCGCGAAAACCACGCAGCAAAACTCAAGGCTTAATATCATAACCGTCAGAATTTTGAGAGATTTTAAAAGATAATTCATAAGATTTATTATATCAAGTAATTTTAAGATAATTCCTTTAAAAACACAATTTAAACCTACTGGACCAAGTCTACCTTTTGATCGTTGTATTTTAAAACAACTTTACTTTCCTCTATATGGTCAATGGTCATGTCGCGCACCTGTTCCCCTTCATGCAAAAAGAAAGTTTGCTTAGCATCTACGTCTTCGAT
>CAZBRU010000010.1:0-7016 GCA_964494585.1 uncultured Planctomycetales bacterium | reverse complement strand
TCTTCTTCGTCGAGCGGATTGATAATGTATTTTAGGCTCACGCGGTCCATAAAATTGCGGATTTTTTTAAGGCGCGGCAGAAGTTCCATTTGAGACATGATGATAAGCTGCAAGAGTTTATGTTCGTTGGTTTCATAATTAAGAAGTGTGCGCAAAGTCTCAAGAAACGGCTGTGAAAGTTTTTGCCCTTCATCGATTAAAAGCACAACCGTCTTTTTTTCTTCCACGCCTTTTTGAAAAAGGTATTTTTCAATCGCGTCACGGTGGTCAATCGCCGCCCTAAAAAAAGGGCTCACCCCAAACATTTTTGTTAAACTCGATAAAAATTGATATTCAGATTTAAAATCAGGGTCCAAAATCATATGAAAAATGAATTCATCCTCTTCCCCGTTAAAAATCTGAAAGAGCGCCCGCGAAAGAGTCGTCTTGCCCGTGCCCACATCTCCTAAGATAAGAGACAGCCCTCGTTTGAGACGAACCGCGATCTCAAGCCTTTTCAAGGCCGTGACATGTTCTGTGGAATGATAAAAAAAGGCAGGGTCGGGGCTGCTCGAGAAGGGTTCTTTTTCTAATTGAAGAGTTGTGTAGTAGCTCATTTAGTTTTGATGATTTTTAAAGAAACTGCGAATTTCTCCCAAAGAGACAGCTTTCGCGCGCATTTCCTTAATCCTTTTAAGCCTTTCAACTGTTGAATCATCAAAATAACGAAAATTTGTCTCCGGACTGCGCCCGATTTCTTCAAAAAGGCCAAGATTAAGGTAATATTTCAGTGTATAAGTCGAATATCCGCTGATTCTGGACAAATCCTTCAAAAGGTATATATTTATCATAGGGTTAGCTCAACTCTCTGCTTAGAGAGTTAATCATATTTTTAAAGAATAACGCCCTTATGTCAAGCCAGATTCTGACTTTTTTAAAAAACTTACGGAATGAGAATTTTGCTAAGCACCATGCGGCATTTGATTTGAGAGGTGCGGCTGGAGCTTTTTTCAAGCTGGAGGTCATCGACGGTAAAGAAATGCGGAGCATTTTCAAGGACATAAATAAAATGGATGATGGACGTGATTTCGCCTTCCATGGTAAGGCTTACTGAAAACGTGTTATAGAAATCGATTCTTTTTGTTTTCTTAGGCTTCATATCGGAAAGGCGCATGCTAACCTCATTGGCTGTTGATTCAATTTCTGAAAGAATAGAGGTCATCGCTCCTTCGTCGGAAACCTTTTGTTTAAAATTTTGCGCGTGACGATTGTACTCGCTATCAACGGAATTATCCTGACGGGCAACTTTGAGATTCTTGGCGATATGTTTTCGAAGCGTTTGTGCCTTAGCCTGCAAGGCTAAGATTTTTTTATCAAGGGGCCTAAAAACAAATTGAATGCTCACGTAAATCAAAATCACAAGAAAACATGCCGCAAAGATCTTTTGTTCTCTTAAAGAAAGTTTAGAATTTGTCATTTTTGTTTACGCGTTGTTTTTTTAGCCGGTGGAACTTTAGGTGCAATCTGACAGGTGATTTTAAAATCCGTCACTTCGCCTTTTAAAATTTTTCGTTTAGTTGCGTATTGAAGCGTCGCTTCTTTGAAAAGAGGAGAGGTGACAAGATTCTTCTGCAGGTTATTCACACCTGTTCCTGTTTCCGAAATGCCCTGCAGCGTGAGCGCTCCGTTTTCCTCGAGATGGGCAAGGTTATAATAAATGTCCGCGGGCGTTAACATATAAAGTTCATGAAGAATATCAACGGTCGTCACTTTTGGATTAATTTTTTCCTGGATAAATTCAATCTGCCTGATGCGGCCTTCCACTCTTTTGACGGCCGGTTCAAGCGTACCGGCTATGGCCTGCAATTCTTTTAAATAATGGGTGTAGTTATAGATTTGGACAAAAAAGATTCCCATCCCCAGAATAAACGCCAACACTGCCAAGGCGCCTAATTCAAACCAGTCTTTATGTTTCTGTTTAACTTCTTGTGTTTGACTGACATCGGCGGGCATGAGATTGACAAAATCCTTCGTCTCACCGCTCGTAAATCCCATGGGAACAACCAGTGAAACCCCGCTCTGTTGTTTTAAAAGGGACAGCTTTAAATTCTTATTGTGCTTCAAAATATCGCCCGCATCCAAAATAGAAACCGGTATTTTGTATTCGCCCTCAAGCCTCGGCTTGAATCCTTCCATTTGGCCAAGTTCACAAATCACAATCATCTGTTCAACTTGGGGCCCTATATTTTCACCCGAATACGTTGAAAGCGTCAGGTTGATTTCTTCTAAAAGGCTTGAAAAATTTTCCTCATTTAAATGGCGCGCCCCAAAATGCACGCTCCTCGAAAAAGGCATCATCTTCTTAAAATAAAAACATATTTCCGTGTGATCACTGTCGATATTAACAATAACAGCGGCCTGGGATTCCGGAGGTTTGACTCTTTCTTGAACGCGCTCAAACCATAAAGAAATTCCTAAAGAACTTAAGGAGAGCTGCAGGACATTGACTTTCGCATTGTTAAAAATCTTAAGGTACCGCGCCACCACATCTTTATGCACGACAACAACGAGGACTTTAGAATATCCGCTCGCCTCTTTATCTAAAATGGTATAGTCCAAGACGACATCTTCTTTGGCATAAGGCACCTGCGAGGTGATTTGGAGCGCGATCATCTTTTTAAGTTCGTCAATGTTGTGGGACGGCAGGGAAAGGTGCCTTAAAATTGTCAAATGCCGGGGAATAATGCCAAGGCAAGGTTCCCGCTTTATTTTATAGACGGACATGATGGAAGAAAGAATCTTGGAAACTTCCGCGTCCGTTGGCTGCGTGATTTCCCGCACGTCACAGAACATAAAAAAGGTACGCCCGCCTTTGGTTATGCCTTTTAAAAATTTGACATGCGTGTCGGTGATTTCAATGATATTCATCAAGTGAGAATGCGCCATTTTCTAATGCCTTTTCCAGAACACAATTGAAAGATCGTCTTTAAAAACAACCGCCTCAACTGTCGAAGTAACTTCAGATTCCTGCGCCTTGCTTTTAACATAGAGCCGTATATAGCGCGAGGCACTAGCAAATTCATTTAAACGCGTACGGAAAATATCCCCCTCTTTAGTGTTGAAGCCTAAATCCGCAGTGTCGCTAACATTGATAGAGCGGTCGTCGCTTGTCATCTCTGTCTCATCCTGGCCCCGGCGGTAATTTATGATTTTTACGGCCATGCTGTCGGCATCAGCCACATCCGTATTAGTGGCCGGCCCCGCCATGCTTCGTCCTAAAGCGCGCAAAACAATCTCAGGTGCCGTATTGACGTTGACGGAAAGTTTGCCCGCGTCGAGTGGAAACACGGTTAAGTCATCTTTTATCTTCTTAAAGATTTCCGGTGTCACGGCCTTAACGAATAACAATTCCTCAACGCTGTCAAAAGGTAAATTTTTGCAATGAATGGGCTTAGAAAGATTCGCGTAATCGCCGTCTTCCGCGCCGTAGGGCGGATTAAAAATGTTGCTGTCCCCATCGTGCCAATCCACAACGCTTGAGGCAATGGTTTCGGCTGTTTCGCCGTCAACATCACGCAGCATTAAAAGTTCCCGCAAGACTTTGTAATTTGACAATCCATTAATTCCGTTTAAATTGATTTTGCGTTCTTCGTCGCTAAGGCCATATTCCATTTTGAGCTTTCCCGTTTCCGCATCTTTAAAAGGAACTAAAAAACTGAAAGAACCCTCTTTCATCTTCACATCTTTGAAGGCGTCTTCCGCTGTTTCATTGTCGCCAAGGGCAACGCCGCATTCGCGCAGCGTGTCATATTTGCTGGTTTTTTCATCTTTGACGTCTTTTTCTATTTTACTGACGCCGTACATGACTCCGGCCCAAAGAAGGTAATCATTTTTAAGTTTGGCAACTTGAAATTTTGTAAGCGATAAATCAATGCTCGTGCGCCGTCCCAGGCCCACGGCAAGCACTGACAAAATCACAAGAATCCATAAAATTACGATAAGTATGACACCAGAGCGGTTCATTTTTCTTCTTCCTCCCCCAAATATCCGGAAGCGATATAAATATCCCGTTCAATGGCGGCGCTTTCTTGGGTCACGGGTTTGACAAACGTTAAATTCACCTTCACCCCCGACGGAAGATAATTTAAATCCCATTTATCCCTCCAAACCAATTTAGCGTTTTCATCTTTTCCCTCGATGTACGCATAAGAAAATTTCAGGCTTCCCTCCTCTATATGCGGGCTCAAAACTTCCTCTTGGCCTTCACCTAAAGAGGCGAGGTCATCGATAAGAGGCTTTTCTTCCCGCGTCAAAGACGATACGGCCGCACTTTTTTCTGTGTAACGGGACACAATGGATGAAGGAGCGCGCGAAGAGGCGCCAATGATCACTTTGTAAATTGACCCCAAGTCTTCTTTTTTCAAAGAATATACGATTTCCTTAAGGCCGTCATTCGTCGGTAAAATAAGGCTTAACGTGCCGCTGGTTCCCGTAAAAGAAGTGCGATCAGAATAGGAATTAGAAAAATCATAAGCCACCATGTTTTCTAAATCTTTAGCGAGGGTATCAAGCGACCATGCCATTTCACGGAAGATGGCATTCTTATCATCGCTGCGCTTGCTCAAGATAAGGCCGCTATGAAAAATGCTGTACGCGGTCACCGCGATGATGGAAAAAATCAAAAAACCTAAAAGCATTTCGACTAAAGTGAACCCCTTTAGAAAATACTTTTCTAACGGGGCAGGTGCCCTATTTTTTCTCTTCATTTTTTAAATTTAAAAGATAGGTTGATACGCTAAGTTGATTACTTTTATGTCCCGATGTCCAGCTTAAAAGCACTTCAACCAGATTCAAAGGGCCGTCCTCACTGCCGTCTTTGATATTAGATGATTTAACGCGGTACTGAAATTTTTCAAAGGGCTCTGAAAAAAAATTTTCTTCCTCAAATCCGTCCTTGATAAACCCTTTTTGCTTCAACTCTGAAATTTTATTTTCCCCGAGCAGGGCAGCCGTCGAATAATCAACCGCGTAGGTTGTCGCGTGTACGCTCGTAAGAAAAGCCTGGATCACAACCATCAGCCCTATCGAAAGAATCACCACTCCTAAAAGTGATTCGATAAGGAGTGAGCCTTTATCCGCCTTCGCTAAATTACTTTCGTGTTTAGCTTCGGCGGATTTCGCTTGCGCTTCATTCCACTTTGCCTTCAAAAAGTTCGACATATCCCAAATGTTCCCGCGTTGAAACGGTTAGACAACTTTTTCTATTGCATATATAAAGATGAACCTTATCGATTTTTCCGTCGGGATAAAACTTAATTTCAGGATTGTCCGTTTCTATCGTAAGCCGCGGCGAAAAGGAAAAGTGCCGCCCAAAACGCCCGGCAACCGGCGCGGATTGCGCCATGCCGCCCTCGTCATCCGAAGAAATTTCATTCAGCCAATATTCGTGATTATTTTCATCGAAAACAAGTTCATGCTGTCTTTCTTTAATCATGGCGCGGTTTTGAACGTAGCGCATAAGGTAAACAATATTTTTTGCCGTTTCATCCAGCTGAATGCGTTCAAAAAGAATGCTAAAATTAGGCAGCGCGAGCCCCGCCACGACGATAATCATAAGGACAACTAAGAGAATTTCGATAAGAGTGAAGCCTTTTTTCGATTTAACCATGAGGTATTTTAAGGAGTGGAATTTGTTTCTTAAGACGTTTCGCCTTCTCCATGCCAATTGATGATATCATCGTCGCTTTCTATTCCATCGCGGCCATAAGAAGATAAATCATATTCGTCAGAATTATGTGTCCCAGGAGACGCGTAAACATAAGGCTGGCCCCATGGGTCAAGAGGGACTTTTTTCTTCTTCAAATAAGGGCCATTCCAATTGATCGGAACCGGCGTTGAGGTGGGCGCTGTGACAAGCGCGCTTAAACCCTGTTCACTCGTTGGATAATGGCCGTTATCGAGTTCATACATATCCAAAACGGTTGCCAAATTCGATTCGATATCGGCGCGGGCCGCGGCTTTTCTCGCCTGCTCTCCCCGTCCGGCAAAATTAGGAACAACCATCGCCACCAAAATACCGATGATGATAATAACCAATAAAATTTCAATAAGCGTGAAACCTTTTCTATTTTGAAATCGCATTTGAATCCTCCTTAATTGACCCCGCTTGCTTTGCTTCGCAAAGTAAAGAAGCGGGGTAAGTTCGGACTATGGTTTACGTCGTTTAGAGGACTCCGTAAACCATGTCCTCACTTTATTATCAAATTCATTTTGAAAATCGGCATAAGAACGGCCAAGACAATCAAAAATACGACAGAACCAATCGCCACAATCATCAAGGGCTCCAAAAGTGAAGTTAGAATCTTAACCTTTCGCTCCGAAGACCTTTCATAAGAATCCGCGAGCTTATACAAGGACTGCTCGAGGCGCCCCGACTCTTCTCCGATAGCAACCATATTGACCGCAATCTCCGGAATAAGCGGCGACTTTCGCATGGCCGCCGCCAAGGATGAGCCGCCCGTGACTTCCTGCACGACTTTTTTTATTTCTTCTTTCAAAACTTCATTATCAACAACCGCCCACGTGGAGTCGAGGGCCGTCACAATCGTGACCCCGCTGTCTAAAAGTGTTCCTAAAATTCTCGCGAACCGCCCCATTTCAACATCGTTAATAAATTCTCCAACAATTGGGATCTTAAGTTTAAACGCGTCAAATTTTAATTTTCCAGTTTGCGTGCTTATAAAATTTTTGAAATAAAAAACGATTCCTCCAAGCGCAAGAATCACAAGCCACCAGAACTTAGAAAACACATTGCTGATGGCAATCAACAGAACCGTAGGCCACGGAAGTGTTTCCGAAAAATCTTCAAACAAAACAATTAATTTTGGGACAACAAAACTTAAAAGAACAAAAATGGTTACCGCCCCGACGCACATGATCAGGGCCGGATAAATCAAACCCGCAATAACTTTTGAGCGCGCTTCCTGCTCCTGCTCGGTAAAGTCCGAAAGGCGTTTTAAAACCAATTCCAAATTTCC
>CAZBRU010000009.1:0-17523 GCA_964494585.1 uncultured Planctomycetales bacterium | reverse complement strand
TTAAAATGTTTTTGAAGGCTAAGGCGCGCGCCGGATTTCACTTCCACACGCTTAACCCACACACCGGCGTCTTGAAAAAACTTTTTATAATGGCCCCATGGCCGAGTTACTTTGCTATTTTTCATTAAGAAAAAAATCCCTTCAAAGCTGCCTCTAGTTTATCTAAATCTTTCGCGGAATGCACGCCAGAAATAAAAAATGATTCCAAGTCCGCGGGCGGCCAATAAATATTTTTGGAAAGCAGAAAATGAAAAAGTTTGGCATACATTTTTTCTGAAGATGCGTTTTGCGCTTGGTTGTAATTTAAAACCGATTGATTTTGAAAACGAAGGCTCAGCATGGATTTATAGTACGCCATGTGGCAGGAAATTCTATTCTGCTTAAAATAACGATTAACCTCTAAGGCGAATTTCTCTGACAGCGCGCCTAACTTTCTATAAAATGACGCATTCAGTTGCTCTAGCGTCGCGAGGCCTGCGCTCATCACAACCGGATTTCCGGAGAACGTTCCGGCTTGATATACTCCTCCAAGCGGCGATAAATTTTGCATGATATCTTTACGCCCGCCGTAAGCACCGACCGGAAAACCGCCGCCAATGATTTTTCCAAGGCATGTCAAATCCGGAAAAATATTAAATTCCGATTGCGCGCCGCCAAGATTAAAACGAAATCCCGTGATGATTTCATCAAAAATAAGGACAATATTATATTTTTTCGTTAAATCCCGCAATGTTTTTAAAAATCCAGCGGAAGCCTTGATGACGCCCATGTTTCCAGCAACGGGTTCAACGATGACGCAGGCAATATTCTTATGAAAACGTTCGATTGTTTCTGCTGCTTTTTCAGCGTTATTGTAAGGAAGGCTGATCGTTTCCGCAATATGATTTTGAGTAATACCATCGCTTGAAGACTGTTTTAGTTGAGCCACACCTGAACCTGCGGTAATCAAAAGATCATCGAAATGCCCGTGATAGCAGCCGTCAAACTTCACAATAATGTTTCGTTTTGTGAATCCGCGCGCCAGACGAATGGCGCTCATCGTGGCTTCTGTTCCTGAATTGACAAAGCGAATCAGCTCAATCGACGGAATAGAGCGCGTGATAAACTTTGCCATTTCAACTTCAGGCGCCGTTGTGGTACCAAAACTTGTTCCGTGCGAAAAAGTTTTTTGAACCGCTTTCTGAACCTGCTTGTTGCTGTGCCCTAAAATGAGCGCGCCCCAGGAAAGACAGTAATCGGTATAAGTGTTGCGGTCGACGTCTATAATTTTTGCGCCGGCACCGCGCTCAATGATGAGCGGAGTCCCACCCACCGCCTTAAAAGAGCGTACCGGGCTGCTGACGCCGCCCACCATAACGGTTTTTGCTTCTTCAAATATTTTTTTGGAATGGGTTAAAGCCACTTTAAAGCTTCCTCAGCGTAATAACTGATGATGATGTCCGCGCCTGCGCGTTTAATCGAGAGAAGAGTTTCTAAGACAACGGCTTTTTCATCAATCCATTTATTTTTGGCGGCCGCTTTTGTCATGGCGTACTCGCCACTGACGCTATACGCCGCGATCGGCGCGGTGATTTGGCATTTCAGCATGGAAATAATGTCGAGATATGCGAGCGCGGGTTTAACCATGATGATGTCAGCGCCTTCATTCACATCCTGCCATGCTTCCTTCAAGGCTTCTCTTTTATTGGCCGGGTCCATTTGATAACTTTTACGATTCCCAAACTGCGGCGTGGAATCAAGGGCTTCACGAAACGGCCCATAAAAAGCGGACGCGTACTTAACCGCGTACGACATAATGGCCGTGTCGTTAAAACCTTTTTTATTCAAATCTTCCCGAATTTGCTTCACGCGAAAATCCATCATGTCGGACGGCGCCACCATATCCGCGCCGGCCTCGGCATGAGAAACAGCCGTTCTGCCAAGCAGGAGAATCGTTTCATCATTTTTAATCTGGCCGTGCCCGACAACTCCGCAATGTCCATGGCTTGTAAATCCGCATAAACAAACATCCGTAATGGTGTAAAAATCCGGAAAATTCTTTTTGACGGCACGAACGGCTTTTTGAACAATGCCTTTGTCGTTGTAGGCTTCGCTTGCCTGAAGGTCTTTTTTACTCGGGATGCCAAACAAAAGCCCCGCGTGCCCGCCTGCTTTTTGATATTTTTCAACTTGCCTCAAAAGAAGATCGACAGAAAACCGATAAATCCCGGGCATGGCATCGATGGCTTCTTTTTTATTTTTTCCCTCAACGACAAAAAAGGGCTGAATAAGATTGTCTTTGGAAAGAATGGTTTCGCGCACAAGAGCGCGGATGGCCGGAGTTTTTCGAAGACGCCTGAATCTATTCATAAACAAAAACCTCGCTTTCATAACCATGACTTTTTAAAGCCGCCTGCGTCACAAGGCCTTTGGCAAAAATCTGCCAATCGCTTGGAATAGCACCGTAATCTTCCAAAAAGTTTTTCACCGCCGAAGGGCTTGTAAAAATGACTTTCCCGATTTGCCGAAAAGAAAAATCCGCTTTTGCGGGTTTCGTATTTCGATACACAGTTAATTCTTTGACAAACGCTCCTTTTTTCGTAAGCTCATCTCGAAGGTAAGGATTCGGCAAAGACGAACGCGGAAACAAGAACTTTTTTCCTTTTACATTCACAGCATTCACCATCGCTTTAAGCAAGCCTTGACTCGTTTCCTCTGCAGCAACAATTGTTGATTGTATTCCATGGCTTTTAAGGGCACGCGCTGTTCCTTCGCCAATCGTCGCAAATATCAAATGTTTCATCTTTTTTAAAAAAGCCGCTGGAATAATTTCAAAAAACGATTCTATGGCAAAACGGCTTGTAAAAATAATCCCATCGTAACTGCTTAATTCTTTCTTTAATTTTTCCCGCTCTTCCTTTGAAAATGAAACTGCTTCAATTTTTAAGAGCGGCAAATGAACAATGTTTCCTAAGCCAGAATATTTCTTCGCGTTCGTTCCAAGATAGAGAATTCTATCATTATTTGCATTGTTTTTCCAAAATTTCACGACTTGGCCGGCAATGATTAAGGCCGGAGGTTCAAGGTGAGCCTTGGAGGCGGACTGCTCAATATTTTCCAAGAAACCCGAAATGATTTTTTCGTCCGGGCGCGTTCCTTTTGAGATAATCACAATCGGCGTTTCGCCCGGCCATCCACACTTCGAGAGAGATTCAACAATCAAAGGCAATTTAGTAAGTCCCATCAAAAAAACAATGGTGTCCGTTTTGGGGATAGAAATGGGCTGTGCTTGTTTGTTTCGTTCGTCTTCCCCGTGGCCGCTAATAAAAGCAACCGAAGAAGAAATTCCGCGCGCGGTCAGCGGAAGTCCGAGACTGGAAGGAATTCCCGTCGCCGAACTTACTCCCGGAATAACTTCAACCGGGATATGAAAAGCGCGCAGATATTCAATCTCTTCCCCTCCCCTGCCGAAAATAAGCGGGTCGCCGCCTTTTAAGCGTACGACATTTTGGCCCTGTTCGGCTCTTTGCCGGAGCAATTTGGAAAGCTCGCTTTGCGGCAAGGTATCTTCGCCTTTTCTCTTGCCAACATAAATTTTTTTGGCTTTTTTAGCATATTTTAAAAGCTGCGAATCCGCTAAGTAATCATAAAAAACCGCGTCCGCGTTTTTCAACGCTTCCATTCCTTTAAGCGTGATGAGCTCAGGGTCGCCCGGACCCGCGCCAACGAGCGTGACTTTGCCGTATTTTTTCCTAACATCAATCGTTGAAAGAACTTTTTTCAAAGAAAAATCCGCCGCCCGCCCAACCACAGCCAATTGTCCTTGAAGAGGCGTAGCCGCAAAGGGAAGGATTTCTTGGATGTGTTTCATTAACCCCAGCCGTTTTAACGCGCACGTCGCGACAATGAGTCCGTCAATTTTTCCTTCAGATAATAGATTTAAACGCTCGTTAATAGTTCCTCTGATATCAACAAGGCGGACTGAGGGGTTAATCGCTTTTATCGATTCTCGGCGCAAAAGACTGCTCGTTCCGATTCTGGAACCCGGTTTTAATTTGGATAATTTTGACCTCCCCACAAAGGCATCTGTTTCATCAAGGGATTTCGTTAAAGCAAAAACTTCCAAACCCTTCCTCAAATCTTTAGGAAGGTCTTTGGCGCTGTGAATAGCGATGTCAATTTTTTTATTTAAAAGGGCTTCGTCTAAGGAATCTGTGAAGAAATCGTCGGCAGGATTTGAAGTGAGCGGTGTCGTCTTGTCCTGATCGCCGCTTGAATCGAAAGTGACGCGCTCATGTTTTAAGCAGACGCCGCTTTTTTTCAAAAGTAAAATAATCTCTTCAACTTGCGCTACCGCAAGCCGGCTTCGACGAGAACCGGTTTTTATTATTTTTGAGTTGCTCATAAAAATTCCGTGGAATTTGAAAATTTATTATAGCAATCTTTGGAGAGAAAGGCAGGAATTTTTAAAATGCAGAAATTATTCGGCGATAAGCTTTTTCATTTCAGGCAACTGACGCATCGCGGCCTCTTCGCCGCGCTTAATGAGTTCACCGACCTGATACAATTCAAACCACTGAATACCGGCTAAATCAGGATGAATCAGAACATCCGCTTGCTGCGCGCTTTGCTCGGAAATCACATACTCGACAGCCTGCAAACTGCGGACAATGATGTCGGGAATATTCGGATAGAACGTTTTAAGAAGCATGCGGCCCAGCCGAAACTTAATATACCGAAGAGGGTCTTTCATGAAAGGGACCCTTTCTTCTTCTTTAAGTTTTCGTTCCGTGATTTCATATCCTTTCACTACATCGTGAGGAGACTGAAGAACATTGCTCGCGATAATTTTTTTTATCCCAAGTCCTGCAATCACATTGGTCGGCAAAGGATTGACAACGCCTCCGTCAATAATGAGGCGGTTGCCTTTTGATACCGGGTGCAAAACGCCCGGAATGGCAATACTTTGCCGCACGGCGTCCACCAAAAGCCCTTGGTCCAAAATAAGTTCTTCCCGTTTTAAAAGATCATACGCGACGATTTTTAAGGGAATGGTCGTGCTGTAAAATGTTTTTTCTGCCAGCTTTTTTTTGAGCCACTGGACGATTCTGTCCCCCTTAATCAATCCGGCAATAGGAAACGTTGGGTCGAGAAGATTGCTCGTTGCCGCCTTGCTTTCAAATTCACGCGCCACACGTTCAAGTTCATCGCAGTTGCGTCCCGTCACCCAAAGAGCCCCAATCAAAGCGCCGATGCTGCTGCCGACCACAATATCAACAGGAATATTTTCTCTTTCTAGAACGCGGATGACACCCACATGTGCCACGCCAAGCGCCGCGCCTCCGCCTAAAACAAGCCCGACCAAAACCCCTCCGATTTGGCGGGCAATGCGCCTAAGGGCCTTTGAGTACTCGCTTGTCGCGTCAGGAATAATCGCCATAATGTCTTCGGAAACAACCGCAACCTTTAGCTCATGATGAAAAATATGCGGCAAGACGCGAAAGACATCATAATGAATCGCGCGGCTCACCTCTTCATAGGATAAATAGCACTTGGGTTCAAGCCCGCTAATCATCACCTGAACTTTCTCTTTATTAAATTTTTCCCGCTGAATATCTTTAAGCCGGTCAATAACCTGCCGCGCCAAATTTAGGTCTTCATTTTGGTCGCGGATAATAATGTGGACGATGTCCGACTGGCTAAGCGTGCGAAAAACAACGTCATCCATATGGTTAGGCAAATCCACAATCACATAATGGTAATCATTGGCCAAAAGGCTCACAAAATGACTGATTTGATTGACTAGCCACGAGTCCGACGGGTCAAGGCCGACATTAAGCAAGTGCACCTTAAGTTCTCCCTTGGAAATACTATCCGTAATTTTTTGATGATTGTCGATGATGTCATTTAAATCGACAGAGGTTTGCTTCCATTTCGGAGAGGCTTCGGCTGTCGCCGTTCCTGTGGATGCCATTTTTTCGAGCGTCGAATTAATATTAACGAGAATAACTTTCTTATTTGTTTCTTTCTCGAGGTGATACGCGAGGTTAAACGCGTACGTGGAACTTCCGGAGTATTTGACAGGGCTATAAATCGAAATAATGTGGCTCTCAAAAATGGATTTTTGAACGGCCTGTTTACCGCGCAAGCGCCGCGAGAGGCTTTGGCTGAATTCAATGCCAAGCTTCGGCACAATTTCCAAAATCTTAAAAAAATCGTCCTTGGGAATTTTGACTAAAACGGAATCGTTAATCGCCTCAAAGGTAAGTGAATGGTTTTCGCCGGTTAAAAGCGAGATGATTCCAAAATACATACCGCGATGGATAAAATCAACATCTCCCTTTTCGCCATTTAGGGCCGCGGCATAGGCTTGAACCCGCCCCGAGACAACACAATAGAAGGCGTCGGCTGGGGTATTTTCTTTACAAATGATTTCGCCTTTTTTATACTCAACAAAAATACACTTTGAAGCAATTGTATTTTGCTCATACCATTTAAGATTACTAAAAACAGGGAGCTGCTTGATAACAGCAATCCGATTAACGATTTTTGAAATACTGCTCATAGAGAAAGTTTAGGCACTGTTAATGAGTAGGATGAATGATGTCACTTTCAAGCCAAGAATATTCTCCGGCCATAAGCTTTTTTGTCACCTGCCGGCTTTGACGGTCACTATTGCTGCGCAGCTCTCGGAAGCTTGACTCAACACGGCGCTTCGCCTCCTGACAAAATATATCAGCTAAATCAACCGAATTATCTTTGCCCATATTTTCTTTTAAAAGCCTCTCGGCATAAGAACACGAGGCCGCCATCGCAAAAAGGTCTGTTCCGATATCAACCACGCGATTTAACGTCCCTTGTTTGGCTTCCAATTTTTGCTGGTATTTCATCATTTGATGAAACAGTTCGCGCGCGAGGCGCTTGGACGTTTCCCGCACATAAAGCATGTGTTTTGAAAGTGCAGAGGGCAATTTATCATCGGACGTAAAAACAGGGAGCCATAATTTTGGATACCAAAGCGCGTAATATCCCGCCGCTGAAAAAAACGCGGCAAGCTTTTGCCCAATGGATGTTCTTGAATCTAAAAGTACTTTGGCGCGGCTCAAATGCGGATCAAGGGCTTCACGCGCGATAAAAAGATGCATGATTTCGCTCGTGCCTTCGATGATTAAATTAATACGCACATCGCGCATCACCCGCTCGACAGGATAAGGAATCGCGCCGCGCGCTTTAAGTGAATCCGCTGTTTCATAACCCTGCCCGCCGCGGATTTGAAGAGTTTCATCGACAATTTTCCAAGAATGATAGGTGCTAAAATATTTTGCCATGGCCGCTTCCAGGCGAATATCTTTCTTTTTATCATCGGCCATTGAAGAGGTTAGCCAGCCCACGGCTTCCATGGCAAATGTGTGGCCCGCCATAAAAGAAAGTTTTAGCGAAATGCTTTCATGCTCACCGATTGGCCCGCCCCATTGCTTGCGTTTCAAAGCCCACGTGCGGGAAACCTCCAAACACCATTTGGCAATTCCAGACGACGCGGCAGGTAACGTAAGCCTTCCCGTATTTAATGTTGTTAAGGCAAGCTTTAACCCCTCACCTTCGCCTAAAATGATATTTTCCCGCGGCACTTTAACATTTTTAAAACGCATAAGCCCGTTTTGAATACCATGCAATCCCATGAATTGGCAGCGGTGGACAATTTCAATCCCAGGCGTATTTGTTTCAACGATAAAAGCCGTGATCTGCTTGCGTTCTTTTCCATGAACAATTTTCGGAGGCGTCACAGCCATGACGATAATCACGCCGGCCACAAGGCCGTTGGTGCACCAAAGTTTATCGCCGTTTATTAGAAAATATTTTCCGTCTTCCGTCGGCGTTGCTGTCGTCGTCATGGTGCGCGGGTCCGACCCGGCTTCGGGTTCGGTTAAAGCGAACGCTGAAATAACGCCCTTGGCGAATTGCGGGAGATATTTTTTCTTCTGCTCTTCCGTTCCAAATAGCTTAAAAGGCTGCGGCACGCCGATGCTTTGATGAGCGGAAAGCAAAACAGCGGTTGAGCCGCAATAACTTCCAACCATATGAACAATGCGGTTGTAATTGTATTGGCTAAAACCTAAGCCCCCATATTCTTTGGGAATTTTAATCGCGAAGGCCTTACGTTCGGCAAGCCCTCGCACAACTTCATCAGAAATAAATGTGGTGCGGTCGACTTCGTCGGGATCAAGCTTGGCTTTTAAGAATTGCTCTAAATCCTTTAAATACGCGTCGCCGATGCGCTTTTCTTCTTCAGATTGCATAGGAAAAGGATAAATGAGTTTCCAATCAACAATGCCGTAGAAAAGCTTTAAGGCAAAACTCGGGTACTTCCATTCGCTTTCCCGTGAATCTTCCGCGAGTTCAAGCGACTCACGCTTTTCCTTGCTTATTCCTTTGTCGAACATTCCCATTAGTTTCTCCTTTGTGGCCCCGCTTTTTAGGGGCAAATTCATTATAAAACGATTCAAAGGACAATCAACGAACCTTTAGATTTATTTTAAGCGATGTGTTTCTCGGCGATTTCTTTAACATGCGCGAGTTCGACACGGCTGTACCAAATATTGTCCGGATAAATCATAATATTTGTTCCGATACTGCACTGCCCCAAACATTTGGCCTGTGCCACGCGGATTTTAGGATGAAGCCCTTTGTCTTTTGCGATTTTGCGAAGTTCCGTAAAAATTTCTTCCGCGTGATGATCGCCGCAGCTGGGTTTTTCATGCCTACGGTCATTGGTGCATACGAAAATTTGCTTGGCGTATGGAACTTTACTTTCGTTCATGACTATTTTCCTTTTTTATTATTTGTTTTTACAACCACAATTAAGAAAATTAAAGCCGCGCTTAAAACAGCAGCGCCCTTCAAAGCTTCAGGCTGCATTTCGTTTACAATCTCTTGATGGCGGGCAATATGATAAGTTTCCGACGGGCCAATGCGGGCAATTACCATGTTGTTAAAACGAATGGCCGGAATATAACAGAGCCTCGGAATGGAATACCACAAAGCAACCGTAAAAAAAATTATCCCAGCGCACAAAAGAAGATTTTTATTTCGCCTCATTTTTATTTTCAAGAAAATTTGTCGATAAGCCGGTTAATCCGCACGATAAACTCGTGCCCATAATCCCCTTGGCGAAGAAAAATATGCCCCTTAGATTTGCCGCTAATTTTTTCGTCTAATTCTTTAAGAAGCCGCGGGAAAGAGCCGAAAAGGCGGTGAATGAGCCGATAAGCCGCAAACACAATGGCCAGTGAATACAAAAACAGCATGGTGAAAAATAATTTTACAAATTCATCGGTTAATGCAAAAAGGTCTTTGCTGTCGGCATACCCTGCGAGAATATTGCTAATCGACGAATAAAATACGCCCGCGACAAGAATAACAGGAATGAAAACTGAAAGTAAAATCGCCGACAGTATTTTTCGCTCAAAGGCATTAACAGAAAAAATTCTTCGATGTTGTTTACTCATAGGTTTCTATACTCAATTTATCATAAATTAGTTTGCTGCCGTAAGGTTAAAACACATTTTTATCTACTGGCGTTTTTTATCTGTCACCCAAAATTCCATGTATCGGCCGAACATAAGGCGTGTTTGCGCGTCTAGAGCCGGCAAGGCACTTAAAAAAACCGCAATCACCGGAACTAAAAGCCATTCCAAAGTAAAAATAATTTTTTTAAAGAAGGAATGTTTATTTTTATCCGGCGGAAGAAGCGCCCAGCTTAAAAGCATTGTCGTCAAAAGAGAAATGAAGGAAAGATGAAAAATGGTCGCGGTCACGCGCGGCGCGCTGTAATAGAGAACGGTTTCCGAAAACGCCCTTCCCGCGAAAAAAGCCGGAATCCACCCGACAAAGGTCAACAGAAAAGCCCATGTCGCCCAGGAAACATGGCCTTCAAACAATTTAAAAACGTAGCTGAAGCGTTGATTAAAAGAAATGCGCGGAGATTTTAAAAAAGCCCTCATCACAATCGGAAAATTTTCAACCCCCCACGCCCACCTGCGTTTTTGTTTATAGACATTTTTTATTGTCTTCCACCAGGTTTCGGCCATGACAACATCCATGGAAAGCGTCACATACATCGGAATGACCCAATACTGTCCTTCAAAATAAATAAACGACTTCCAAAAAATCGCTGAATCGTCCGAAATCATATCGACTGGCCAATATCCGACATCAACGAGCGCCTTAAAACTCATGCTGTGACTGGAGAATGTGACGATTTTCCCGAAGTGTGTCGATTCGATGAGTTGAAAGAAAGACGAACCCATTTCTAAAACACGGGCAAACCCCGGCGCCTGCCAAATATTATTATGATAAACAGGAATTGGCTGAAAACTTACTCTCGTCCTTTGCGGGCAAATCATGAAGTGGTATGTTAAACAACTAAAATAATCCGGACTGACAACCGTGTCGGCGTCAAAACATGACACGACAATGTTTTCAAACGCAATATTTCTACTCTCAAAGAAATTCTTAGCTTCTTTGGCCGCATAAGTCACGTTGGCACCCTTCACCTTTGCCTCCCCCGGCAAACCGTCAGGATGGATAATGATCAAAAAATCTAAAAAATGTTCCTTATATCTTTCCTGCACGGCATAAGCATCCCTTTTGACAGCTTCTAAAGCGCGCTCTTCAACCGCCAAAATAATAAGAATTTGCTTTAAAGGAAATTTTTGGCGCACAATGCCTTCCACGGAAGGCTCAATGATTTGACGCGATTCTTTGACTAAAGGAAAAATCACAAGATGAAAAATATCCTTGGATAACGGAAATGTTTGCTTGCCTTCCAGAGATTGCTTTAACTGCTGGCGATGAATCCAAAACGAAATCTGTTCTTTGAAGTTCGGACGAAGATTGGTGTCTAAGATTTCTTCCCTTTGCAATGACAAGGCTTCTATATTTCTTATTCTCGCGAGCCAATCGGTTTTCTTTTCCATGGAAAGCCGTCCGTATGAAAGAATCAAAAATATGGTCATGTAAATAATGCGCAGAAACCAAAACAGATTAAAGGAGATAATCACGAGGGCTGCTATCCCGGGTTTTGTGAAAGATAAAATGGTCATGCCTATTAAAATCGTCCAACTTGTCAATCCGGGGAGAATTTCAAAAGCGCGTTCAAGCGCATGCTCTTTTGGGGAAAGGCCGTGTCTTGAAAAGGAAAATGTATTCATTTCTTACTCTTTCTCGGGAAGAATTTCTACGAAAGACAAATGGCTTTTTTTATTGTCTAAATAATACAATCGGCCGGCCGGCTCATGATAAAAAATGGATGTCCGAGGCTGAACGTTAAGTAAATCCGTAACGCGCGGTTCACCGCTCGGGTTAAATTCGACTAATTTCACGCGATTGTCGTCTTTAAAAATAACGTGCGACCCCTCAAAAACAAAAAAAGCCTGCTCGATATTTTTCGCGTCCTTGACAATCCATTTAAGGCGCGAACCCTTTTCGAAGATTTCATCCACAGTGATATGCGCGGAAAAATCAAGGACTCCTAAGGCGTCTTTTTTCCAAACTAAAAGCTTCTTTAATTTTGGCTCGAATTGAAAACCGACAATCCCCTCGTCGGCAAATCGGTACGGCACGCGGCTTGTTAAAAGCTCGCCTTTATCGCTTAAAAAAAGCATGGTGTCTTTTGAAAGAATATGAATTTGAAAAAAACCTTTTTGATTAAAAAGAAAATTGCTAAGCGCGGCGTCATCTAAAAGCAATTCCTCATTTTTTCCTTCAAAATCAAAGCGCTTAACCTGGTTATTTTCAAGAAGGATGTAAATATTCTTTCCAAAAAAGCCGTACCCGCGGACACCTTCAGCGAATTTTGAATAAGCCGCGCCTCCCTCTAAATCGATACGGCTTAATACGCCCTCAGAGAAAGTAAAAAGATTATTGCGCTCCGAAGGATCCCAGTCGATTTTAGATATTTTTTCAGGCAAAAGTTTGCTTATATTTTCGGCAAAGAAATCTTTATTGCGGCCTGGTTTGACGGCAAAATAATCATCTCTTCCCGCATTCTGTGCCCGTAAAATGAAAAACGGGCTTTCCTTTTCCAAAATATAAGAAGAGATTTTCTCGGTTGCCGCGGAAGGGTCTGTACTTTGAAGATTCTTTAATTTTTCTTCTTTGAAATCATAAACGGCGGTCTCCCCTAAAGTCGCTTGGCCTAAGAGAAGATAGTTTCCTCCCAACGAAAACAAATCTTTAAAATCGACAGCGCTGATTTCTATTGTCTTAAGTTCTTCGGGTAAAAGGAGAATTTTCTCTGAGACTGTGACTTTTTCGGCTTCTACTCGTATTTTTTCCTGCCAGGGTTTACACCCACTTTGAGTCAACTGGAGCTCGTGTACTCCCGGCAAAAGATTGCGTATAGTCGCCGGCGTTTTTTCAGGATATTCTTTTCCATCAAGAAAAATAGCAGCGCCCGATGGAGCCGTGGCAAGACAAATAATACCTGTTTTAATTAAAGACTTCGGGGCTTCAGGTTTAAATAAATACCCTAAAGCGTACAAAATCAGAAGAGGACAAACGGTGACGTAAATAAGAAAAAAAAAGGCGAAAAGAATTCTTCGTAGAATTAACATCTATTCTTAAAACGACCCGCTCATCGGTGGCAAAATGGTCGGAAGAGGGTTTTCTTCTGGTGGACGAAGCAACCTGCGATAAACAAAAGTCGTCGCAAGGCCCATGGTACCGCAAAGCGCTAAAAATAAAACCACTCCCATAAGTCCAATAAAAGCGGCTAAGAAAAAAAATACTTGCGGAACATAAGGAATCTTTTCAACCAATGCATACACCACCGACCCGAGAACAGCAAAAATAAAAAGAACCACAAAAACACATAACCCAACACCAAAAAAGACGAGAAGAAACATAATTAGTTTTCCGACAATTCCTTTTGTTAAATTACTACTTTGTTTAAAAGATTCGATGGGTCCTGATTCTTTATCCACGATAAAATAAACAAAAAAACAAAAACGGACAGCGAGATAAATATAAAAAAGAAACATGCCAACACCCGCAAAGATAAATCCTGTTTCCGCCCTCATAAAATTTTTTGCTATAAGGCTTATAACTCCGCCAATAATAAAAGTTCCAACAAGGCAACCCAAAATAATTCCAGCAAAAAGAAGAGTGGCGCGCAGATATTTAAAAAAGAGCCGGCCACTTGAAAGGAGCTCACGAAAAGCAGGTTTTTGATCATCATATAATTTCAGAAAAATCTTTGTTATTCCTAAAGAAAAAAAGAGGTTCAAGCAAGAGGCGAGAACCGCGACTGCAAGAGACAGCAGAATATGTTTTTCTTTAAATATCTGGGCTACGCCATTTAGAAAAGCGGGAAGAAGAAACGCGACTAAAAACATCCCTAAAAGAAACCCAAGATTCTTCTTCGTCGTTGTCCAGCCGAAATTTAAAGCTTCTTTAATTGAAAAATTCTTTTGCGCCATGAAATCTCTCCTTGCGGTTAAATTTATTTTTTGTAAAATCCCTGATTTTTGTTTTTTAACTCAACTAAATATGTGCACGGTGTAAAACGCTCGGCCTTATATTGCCCCGCGAACATCCGAAGGTCATCGACAATTTTGCCCGCTCCCACGCTGTCGGCGTAACGCAAAAGGCCTCCGCGAAAAGGCGGAAAACCCGTTCCCATAATCATGCCGATATCGACATCATCGGCACTTTCGATAACTTTCTCCTCCAAACATCTTGCCGCTTCATTAATCATAATGTAAAGCATGCGCTTTAAATATTCTGCGCGCTTGGATTCTTTATGATTTTTAACAGACAATAGTGTGTAGATTTCCGGATTGGCAATTTTTTCTTTTTTGTGAATATAAAAACCTTTTTTAGATTTTTTCCCTAAAAGCCCTTTGGCAAAAACTTTTTCGAAAATCTCGACGGGTTTAAAGCGTTCGCCGAACGCATTTTCTAAAATATGCAAAACTTTGATTCCGACATCAAGGCCGACTTCGTCAGATAATTCAAAAGGCCCCATCGGCATGCCAAAGTTGGTCATCACGCTGTCGACATCTTCAATGCCTTCGCCTTCTTCTAAAATTCTCCCCCCCTCATTGACACAACTTAGAAGAATGCGGTTAACAAGGAAGCCGCACGAATCCTTAACAACAACGGGAGTTTTTCCAAGGCGTTTCGTGAAGGCAACAGTCGCGGCCAACGTTTCCGGCGATGTTAATTCGGTATAAATAATTTCAATCAACGGCATGCGGTGAACAGGGTTAAAAAAATGCAGGCCGATGACTTTAGAGGGATCCTTGGTCGCCTTCGCCATTTCGGTTACCGAAAGCGCAGATGTATTAGTACACAGAATTGTTTGCGAAGATGCCGCCTCACTTAATTCTTTGAAAACTTTTTTCTTAACATCCATATTCTCAACAACGGCTTCAATAATCATATCTAAGTTCTTAAATCCTTCGTACGTGAGCGAGCCGGAAATACGGCCCATTCTTTCAGTCAGCTCGAAGGGCTTTATCCTTCTTTTCTTGACCTCATCTCGATAAACTTTGTACGCGGCTTGAAAACCTTTTTTAATAGCGTCGTAATTAATATCTTTTAAGCGAACCCAAACCCCCCTCGAACTTAAAAGATGCGCGATCCCGCCGCCCATGACACCGGCGCCCAAAATGCCGCAGCGCGCAATTGTTTTTGGCGAAATATTTTCCGTGCCCGGGACAACAAGTTTTTTATATTTTTCGGAAAGATAAAAAAGGTGAATAAGATTTTTAGAAACGCCAGTCACCACCAATTCCCCAAAGGCCTTAGCCTCCAGCTCAAGGGCTTTGGCGCGAGGAAGGCCTTGGGATTTTTCAATCACATCCAAAGCCTTTAACGGCGCCGGATAAAAGCCTTTAGCCGTTGCCATCGTCATTTTTCTGGTTTGATTAAACATAATCATGCGGCCGAGCAATGTTTCTTCTAAGAACAAATCCATTCCTTTTTTAGGCTTTGCCCGAGAACGCTTATTGGAAGATTTTTCGGCTTCCGCGATAAATTCTTTTAAACCATTTTCAAGAGCCTTTTGGGGAAAGATTTTATCGATAAGGCCGCACTTTAAAGCTTCCTGGGCCGATAAAATCTTTCCCGTCAAAATCATTTTTAAAGCCTGCTGCATCCCGACAACTTTAGGCAAACGGTATGTCCCTGCAAATCCGGGAAGAATGCCGAGCTTCACCTCCGGAAGGCCGATGGAAATTTTTTCATTAAACGTCGCGACGCGAAAACGGCAAGCCAACGCGAGTTCGCAGCCGCCGCCTAAAGCCACACCGTCAATGACGGCAATGGAAGGAATTTTTAAATCTTCCAGTTTATTTAAAATAATGTGCCCCGCTTTTGATTTCTCTTCGCCTTCTTCTTTTTTCGTTATACTCTCAATTTCTTTGATGTCCGCGCCGGCGACAAAAACATCTTTCTTTTTGCTCACAATTAAAAGAGCCCTCAACGAAGAATTTTTGGAAACCTCATCGAGAACAGAACCTAATTTTTGCATGACCGCGAACGTCAAAATATTGACTTTGGAATCGGGATTATCTAATTCAATAATCCCGATATTATTTTCAGTACGATACGCCAGAGGAGATTTTTCGTCCATTACGCACCTCTTTCTAAAATCATGGCCGCACCCTGCCCGCCGCCGACACACAAAGAAATAAGGCCGAGTTTTTTGTTGGTGCGCTTAAGATGCTTTAACATCGTCAAAATAAGGCGCGAGCCTGATGCCCCGACCGGATGTCCAAGCGCGATTGATCCGCCGTGAATGTTTAAAATTGACCGGTCAAGAGGGCCGATTAACCCTTCGTAACCGAACTCTTTCGCGAAATCATTGGATTCAAAAGCTTTTAGGCAAGCGAGAACTTGCGCGGCAAATGCTTCGTTGATTTCAACAGCTTCCATATCTTTAAGTTTTAAATTAGCTTTCTTTAAAACTTTTGGAATCGCATGCGCCGGGCCGATTCCCATACGGTTCGGTTCCACGCCCGCAAACGCAAACGCGCGAACATATCCGAGCGGCTCTATTCCAAGCGCGCGTGCCTTATCTTCGTTTGTAACTAATAACGCAACTGCTCCGTCCGTCACTTGGCTTGAATTTCCCGCCGTCACCGTGCCGGTGCGTTTATCGAAAAACGGTCTTAATTTACTTAAGGCTTCCATGGTTTGATTTTCTCTCGGGCCGTTATCCTGTTCAATAACATCATCATATTTTGGCGCGGGAATAACGGGAACAATTTCTTCGCGCAAAATGTTTCTCGACGCAATCGCCCGTTGATGACTGATGAGCGAAAATTCATCCTGCTCTTTGCGCGTGATTCCAAATTCCTTAACCAGCACTTCCGCAGTCTGCCCCATGTTTAAACCGCACACAGGATCGGTTAACCCAAGCTGAAGACCGATACGCGGAGTTAAAAAAGGCAAACGTATTTTGAAAATAACTTTTAACCTTTCAGCAAATGTCTTGGCTTTGTTAAATTCAAAAAGAATTTCCTGCAGTTCTTTGGTGAAAAATACAGGAATATTGCTCATCGATTCGGTGCCGCCCGCAATCACGCAGCTAACTTCTCCGGCTTGAATTTTTAAAGACGCTGTCGCGACAGATTCTACGCCTGAGGCGCAGTTGCGGTGCACGGTAAAGGCCGGTGTGGTTTTAGGAATCCCGCTTAAAAGCGCGATCACGCGGGAAATGTTCGCGGCCTCCGGAGGCTGCGCCACATTTCCAAGAATCACTTCCTCGATAGCTTGCGGATTGATTCCTGTGCGCTCAATGAGTTCCCGCGTCGCGATACGCCCGAGTTCATAAGCGCTGACATCATTAAGCAACGTACCCATTTTGCAAAATGGCGTTCTCACTCCATCAACAATGGCAACACGTGTACTCATAGCATCCCCTTTTTTAGGCTACTTAGGCCTTGCGTCAATGATACGTTTTTCTTTGCTGGATGTTTCCAGTTCAAGGCGTTTTACAATTTCAGGCAAGGAACAAAAAACAATTTGATTCGGCGTCACCTCTGTGGCCATAGCCACTTTATTCTTAACAAGGTCAGTCAAAGCGTTTTTATCAAAACCGCCTTTAGGACAAACATAAATCACAAGTTCGTCCACATCAAAGGGGTCGTTATCCTTTTTTCGAATTTCAATTTGCCATTCCGTGACGGCGTCGATATCAGAAAGGACTTGCATAAGGCAATTTAAATCGACAAGCGTGCCCTTGATTTTCGAAAGCTGCAGATCCTTAACGTCGGACATACGCGTGATATCGCTCGATAAACGCGGAACCGTCGATTTACAATAAGGGCAGGGCGCGAGCGTAATACCGCCTTTTACAAAATCGCCGGTGCGGTAACGCAGCACAACACTTCCCCGCGAATCAATCGATGTGTAAACAAGCTCCCCGTCTTCGCCTTCTTTTTTCACCTCGCCCGTTTTGGGGTCAATAATTTCAAGAATTTCTTTATCCGGATAAAGATGGTAGCCGCTTGAAATCCCTAAGCCCGCTGGGCATTC
>CAZBRU010000008.1:14265-18484 GCA_964494585.1 uncultured Planctomycetales bacterium | reverse complement strand
CACGGCCGGAAGTCAAATTCTTTTAACAATTTCTTCGCTAGATAAAGATTTATTTTTTTTTACAACAATAAAATCCGCGCTGGGTACTCCATTTTTTTTAAGCATCTTTTGAGTTAAAACTTTATCGATGGCGACGCGGCTGGCGCCAACCGAAGAACCCACGTAAGGAATTTTTGCCTTTTCTAAAATAGCTTGAATCCATCCGTCTTCCCCAAACTCGCCGTGAAGAGCGATGAACGCCACATCCATTTGTGATTTTTTAAGCAGCGCCAGCACTTCAGCCTGATTGGTCGAAGCGATATCGATTTCATCAACATGACAGCCGGATTCTTTTAGGGCCGTAAAAACAGCCTTACCGGAACGAAGCGAAATTTCACGCTCAGAAGAAGCCCCGCCCATCAAAACTCCGATATGCCCAAGCTTTTTAACATCAAATTTTTTTTGTGATTTTTGCTCTGAAGCCTCAGTGAGTGTCATCTTAAGATTTTAGCGTAGCCATCGTTTAATTTCGTAATTAATTCATCGGACAGGCACGTGACGTCCCCGGCGCCTAAAGTCAAAACTAAATCATCTTTTTTAACGATACTTAGCAAATGCGGCAGGATATCTTCTTTTTTTAAATAAACAACCCTTTCTTTTTTGACCGCTTGAATTCTTTCAAATAAGGCCTGCGATGTTACGCCTTCTAATGGCTTTTCGCTGGCCGCATAAATATCCGTTAGAATTAAATAATCACACAGTTTAAAACTTTTTGCAAACTCTTCCATGAGAAATTTTGTGCGGCTAAAGCGGTGCGGCTGAAAAACAACAACAATCCTTTCCCGCCCAAAAGATTTTGCGGCCTCAAGCGTGGCCTCAATTTCCGTCGGATGATGGCCGTAATCATCAAGCACCATGACGCCGTTGATTTCACCCTTGAGCTGCAACCGCCTTTTTGCCCCGCAGAACTCTCCTAAGGTTTGTTGAATCATCGGAAGAGAAAGTTTTAATTCCATGCCGACGCCAATCGTGGCCAGCGCGTTTAAAACATTATGCCTTCCGGGGACTTTAAGATGAAATTTTCCTAATTCTTTTCCTTTATAAAAACAATCGAAATCAAGCGAATAACCTTTGAGTTTCAAATTCTTAGCGACAATATCATTCGACTCTAAAAATCCATAAGTGACAAAGCGCTTTTGACTGTCTTTGGCCAATTGGAGAAGCTTTTCATCTTCGCCGAAAATAAAAAGGCACCCCTTGTCCTGCGTGCGGCCGATAAATTGCCGGTAGGCCTTTAATATATTTTCCCAGCTGTAATAATAGTCGACATGCTCAAAATCAACATTCGTAATCACTGAATAAAAAGGTGAAAAATATAAAAACGAACCGTCGCTTTCGTCAACCTCGGCGACAAAATATTCTCCGTCTCCTAAATTGGCGTGATAATTGCCGCCAAGCACAATTCCCCCAACGGCCGTTGTGGGCTTAAGGCCGGCTTGAATCAAAAGACAGGAAAGCATGGAGGTTGTGGTGGTCTTGCCGTGCGCACCGGCTACCGTAATTCCTTTTTTGGGATTCATAATCTGGGCTAAAAGCTCGGCGCGTTTAAGGATTGGGATGTTTTTAGCTTTAGCGGCCTGCATTTCCACGTTATCCAAAGCCACGGCGGAAGAATACACGACCACATCACAATCGCCCAGATTGTTCGCATGGTGACCGATAAAAATATCCGCTCCCTGCTCTTGTAAACGCATGGTAAAGTCACTTTCTTTTAAATCTGAGCCGCTCACCGTATGCCCCTCGGCCTTAAGGAGCATGGCAAGCGTGCCCATTCCGACTCCTCCGACTCCTATAAAATGATATCGTTTTTTCATCGCGCTAAATAATCGATCCAGTTTCGATTCAGGTCATCCAAGTTATCAAAGCGGGTATAAACATCTTTGATGGCGTGATCAAATGACTCGCCATTTTTCAAAGATATGCAAAGGCTTAAAAATTTGTATTCACCGAGTTCCGTAATCATGTAATACACAATACTTGCTGACTCCGCATAAAATAAATTGGCAAGCTGCTCTTCTCTAATGGTGTGGGCCACAAGTTTGTTTAAATCCTTGAGCGGAATAAGGCTTTTATCCGCGATGGCTTTTTTAACAATTCTGTTCGCGCCCCAGCGCTTGGCCTTCTCTTGATACATCGCGACTCCCTCATCGAACCACGATGGGAAATCCGCGCGAACCCCTACAAATTCGTGAAAAATAATATGGCCTAGTTCGTGGGGCAGCGTCGAATCAAAAAATCCCGCGTCGGTTGGAAATGTGCGGATGGTTTTCTCCGCTAAAAACGCCGCGCCCGAGGACCACTTCGGCAATTCTTTTAGAGATTTCAGATAATCTTCGGCGTCGCTGTAAATATAAATCTTGGCGCGATTATCCCACGACCAGCTTTTATCTCTGGTAAATCCGAGGTTGTGTGAAATCTCGCCATAATAGCTTTCGGCGGATTCTTCCACATTTTTTACAAAATCCTGCGGCGCGTCCTTGTAATAAATTATAAAATGCGTCGAGCGGTTTTCCTGCCACTTGTCTTCGGCGAAAACAACTGTGCTTAATAGAGTCAAAAGAAAAATTGTAAGATAAAGTTTACGCATCTTATTTTAAGTTTTCAATTTCCTTGGCAATGCGCATTGCGGCGTCAGCGAAAACTATTTTATTTATGTTTTGTTTTACATCTTCCCTGATTGTTTCATTTTTAAGCAATTCGTAAATCATCTCCGCAAACAATTCCGCCGAAAGATTTTTTTCTTCCAGGATGCGCGCAAGGCCGGTCTTTTCTAAAATCTTCGCGTTTTCTTTTTGATGCCCTCCGGCATAAGGATAAGGAATCAAAACCGCTGGGCGTAAAAAAATTCCGATTTCCGTTACCGAAACCGCTCCTGCCCGCCCGATAACAAGGTCACTTATTTGATAAACTTCCCCCATTGTATCAAGAAATGAAGAGAGAAAATGTGTAATTTTCAATTCTGCATACATTTTTTTTAACACAGCTTTATCGTGTTCGCCGCTTAAATGAACGACCTGGAAATTCATTTTTTCTTTTAAAATTTTTGCGGCCTTTACAAATTCTTCATTAACATGGCGGCTCCCTTGACTGCCGCCGAAGACAAGAATAACGGGAAGCCCCGGCATTAATCCATATTTTGTTAATAATTCTTCCTTCGATAAAGGTGACGACTTGGCATGCGAAGGACATCCAGTCAGGACTGTTTTCGCTTTTGGAAAATATTTTTCGCTTTCTTTAAATGTAATCGCGATTTTTGCAGCACATTTTGAAAGAAGATGATTCGCCCGGCCGGGAAGGACATTTTGTTCATGAATCAGCGTGGGACACCCTTTTAATATTCCGGCGGCAACAACCGCAAACGCGGAATAACTTCCAAAACCGGCAATCACATCGGGCTTGGATTCGCGAATGATTCGAAGGGATTCACCAATGGCTTTAAACATTAAAAAAATGGAGGAGAAAAATCTTTTTGGACTTAAAGAGAATCCTTTAACGGAAATGGGAATAACGGGAAAATCTTGCTCGATTTTATTTTGAAGCGCGCCAAATGCTCCGACAAAGATAATGTCGTGATTATTTTTTTTAAGTTCCTGCGCCACAGAAAGCGCCGGAAAAATGTGCCCCCCAGACCCTCCGGCGGCCATAATGATTTTCATTTAATCCTCATGAATCCGTGAAATATTTAGGAGCAACCCTATCGCCATCATGTTTACGATAAGCGCCGAACCGCCGTAACTAATAAAGGGAAGCGGAAGCCCTTTGGTCGGCAGCGCTCCCATGCTGACCCCAATATTAATAACAGCCTGGAGGCCTAACATAATCACGATTCCTAAACTTAAATAATATCCAAAGCTATCCGTTGTTCGCTTGGTGATTCTCGCGCCCTGCCAAATCAAAAGCACGAAAAGAACAATGACGCTTAATGTCCCGAGCAATCCCAATTCTTCGCCGATGATTGAAAAAATAAAATCCGTGTGCGCCGCGGGAAGATAAAAAAGTTTTTGCATGCTTTTGCCTAAGCCAACTCCAAAAATTCCACCCGACCCCAGCGCAATTTGTGACTGTGTCAGCTGAAAACCAATGCCTTGGCTATCCTGCCAGGGGTCGAGAAAAGCCATGATGCGCGCCATACGATAAGGCACGCGCGCAATCAAAAGATACATGAACGGTAAGGCAAGCA
>CAZBRU010000008.1:4689-14255 GCA_964494585.1 uncultured Planctomycetales bacterium | reverse complement strand
GGCCGGGATCGAGGCCGGTCACACCCTGTTCGGGGTCGAGGGATTCGACGGAGTGGCGCCCGGCGCGCAGGTCCTGGCGCTCATTATAGCGCACAACGCGCGCGGCAAGATCTCGGTCACCGGCAGCATGATGCGCGCCATGCGATAGGGCACCCGCGCAACCAAGAGATACATAAACGGCAAGGCAAGCAGTACAAGTCCTCCAATAAAAATTGGCCTAGTTCCCGCCACAAATAAAACGATGAGCGCCACAGCCGCGATAAAAACGGATGTCCCTAAATCAGGCTGCTTTAAAATCGGGAGGCAAACGATTGCCAGCATAAACAAAATTGGTAAAAATCCTTCATAAAAATCATGCACTTTATTTTGTTTTCGGGAAAGAAAATCCGCCAAGTAAATCAATACTGCAAGCTTGATAAATTCGGAAGGCTGAACGCTAAATCCAAAAACCCTAAACCATCGCCGAGCGCCAAAACTTTGTTTTCCGATTCCCGGAATCAAAACTAAAACAAGAAGAAAAATCATGACCAAAAGAAGCGGCTTGGCTAAGGGCTGTAATTTTCGATAATCAACGGCCATAACACTTAAGGTTAAAATAAATCCAACAGCCAAAAACAAAAGATGGCGGCTTAAATAATACGTGCTCGATCCTAACTGCTGTATGGCGTACACACCGCTCGCGCTAAAAATCATAACAACGCCAAACACAATAAGAATTGTTGTAATGACGGCAACGGAAATTCGAATATCTCGCATAAATTAAAGAGTAGTTACAATGTCCTTAAAAACTTGCCCGCGTTCTTCATAATTGGTAAACATATCGAAACTCGCGCACATCGGTGAGAAAACAATGCAGTCGCCTTTTTTAGAATTCTTTTTGGCTTCCACAATCGCGTCGCGAAGCGTCGCGCAAGATGCAATATCAACGACGTCTTTAAACGTATTTCTTAATTTTTCCTTGGCTTCACCAATGACGATCATCTTTTTGACCTTTTGTTTGACCAAATCCCGCAAAACCGAAAAATCAATATTTTTATCTCGGCCTCCGCAAATCATCACAATCGGCTGTTCAATTGTGTTTAAAGCCCACCGCCCAGCTTCCGCCGTAGTGGCCTTGGAATCATTAAAAAAATCAATTCCCCCTATCGAACGAACCCATTCCAAGCGATGCTCCACACCTTTAAATTCTTCAAAGACTTCTAAGCAAAGTTTTTCGCTAATGCCAAAGATATTCCCGACGGCAAGCGCTGCCAAATAATTAGGATTTTTAAGCGGTGTCTTTTTAAGAATATCCGGCGCGTTAAAAAACACGGCTTTCGCTTTTAACGTTTTACTTAAGATTTTCACCCCTTTATCTAGAAAATTTAAGACGGCGAAATCTTTCTTGGTTTGATTTAGAAAAATTCTTTTTTTGGCTTCAAAATATTCTTCGATATTTTTGTGGCGGTCGAGATGATTCTGGCTGAAATTCGTCCACACGGCCACATGCGGCTTAAAATCAACGATGGATTCGAGCTGAAAAGAGCTGATTTCAAGCACGACGGCATCTTTATCTTCGAGAGCTAAAACATGTTTTGAAAAAGGAGAACCGATATTTCCGCAAAGCGAAACCTTTTTTCGACCCTTTTCTAGAACTTTCGCAATCAGCGTGGCCACGGTTGTCTTGCCGTTGCTGCCCGTGACCGCGACAACAGGTTTCGAGCAAAACCTTGAGGCTAATTCAACTTCTCCGACTGCGGGAATCTTCTTTGCCTTCGCCCAAAGAACCGGCGGCGCGTCAATCCTCACACCTGGACTTAAAACCACAAGGTCGCTATCACAAATAAATCTTTCTGTGTGCGCACCGAATTCAAAAACAACTTTTTCTTTTAAAGGCCACTTCGAAAGCAAAGAAGAAAATTTCTCCCGCGGCGCTTGCTCGGAAATCTTTGGTCTTCCTTTAAAATGTAAAACAAGCTCCGCCAAAGCCAAGCCGCTTCTTCCAAAGCCGATAATTGTTACTTTTTTATTTTTTAAATTCATTAACGCAATTTTAATGTGGTCAACGTTACCAAGGCAAGAATGGTGGCTATGATCCAAAACCGCACGATAATCTTTGATTCATTCCAACCTAATAGCTGCAAATGGTGATGCATGGGGGACATCTTAAAAATGCGTTTTCCCGTCAAACGAAAGGACGCGACTTGCAAGATGACAGACAGCGCCTCGACGACAAATACACCGCCTAAGCACACAAAGAGAAGCTCTTTTTTAATAAAGACAGCGATGACCGCGATTGTTCCCCCCAAGGCGAGCGACCCAACATCTCCCATAAACACAGTCGCCGGGTAACAGTTGAACCATAAAAATCCTAAACCCGCACCAAAAATCGCGAAACAAAAAACGGTCAGCTCTCCCGCTTCAGGCAAATAAGGAATAAAGAGATATTCACTGAATTTCACGTGCCCCGAGACATAGCATAAAATACCAAGGGTTATGGTCGCAATGAGGATACAGCCAATGGCTAATCCATCCAAGCCATCGGTTAAATTAACCGCGTTTGAAGTTCCAACGATAATAAAGAAGACGAGGGGAATATAAAAAATCCCAAGGTCAATCGCGAGATTTTTCATAAAAGGCACGTCCAGGCGCGTTGACGTTTGAGGATCAAAATAAATAAAAAATCCTATCAGGCAGCATAATAAAAATTGCCAGAGAAGTTTTTTCCTCGCGCGCAGGCCGCGATGCGATTTTAAACCTTGATGTTTTTTCTGAGACAATTTTATGTAATCATCAACGCCGCCTAAAATCGCAAGCCAAAGACATGTCACCAATGTGAGCAAAACAAAACGGTTTGTCAAATTGCCCCAGAGCAAAACAGAGACGAGAATGCTGATAATAATAAAAATTCCCCCCATCGTCGGGGTCCCTTCCTTGGGCCTTTGCAGATGATCCAGCTGAGGGCAATCGTCACGCAAGGCGATCTCACGAATCTGCCATTCCTTAAATTTTCTCACAAAAAGAGGGCCCAAAATAATACACAGCAAAAATGATGTAATCGTAGCCATGCCTGAACGAAACGTAATATATTTAAAAAGATTAAACCCGAAGAAAACGGTACGAAAATCAGAAAGAAAATAAAACATAGGTCGCCTTTCTAAAACATTATTTCAAAAGCTGAATAAGTTTTTCCATAGACATGCCCCGCGACCCTTTTATTAAAACAACATCTTTGGGGCGCAAAAAGTTTTTTAATTTTTGATAAGCCGGTTGAATCGAATCATAGTGAAAAACGTTGAAATGCTTATTAGAACTTTTTGCGCCCTCTGCCATAACGCGCGATAACCGGCCGACGGTGATCAACAGGTCAATTCTTGATTCAGCTGCCCGTTCTCCCATAGCGCGGTGCAATTTCTTAGATTGATGCCCCAATTCAAGCATATCCGCGCAGACTAAAATTTTTCGCCCCATTCCGTTCAAAGAATGCAATGTCTCAATGGCCCCGCGCACGGAAACAGGATTGGCGTTGTAAGCATCATCAATAATCGTAAAAGAACCCCTGTGCTTGATTGTCTGGCGCCCGCCCGAAAACCGAAATGATTTTAAAGCGTTTTGAATATCCTGCGTCTTTACTTTTAAAAGCGTTCCGCAGCAGATTGCCGCAAGTGCGTTACAAACATTCTGCCTCGCCGGAGATTTTAAAATAAACATCTTGTCTTTAACTTGGAACTCTAAAGAAAAATTATTTTTCTTTGAAATATTTTCGGCGCGATAACCGCACTTTTGCTCCACACCAAATGTAACAAGCCTGTGTTTTAACTTTTTACTTTTGATTTGCCGAAGCATCTGGTCGTCATTATTGAAAACAACAATGCCGCGATTGTGCATATAGCGGATAATATCAAATTTTTCCTTGAAAACACCTTGCCGCGTTTTAAAAAACTCAAGATGAGATTCACCGATATTCGTTAGGACCGCTATCGTGGGATTTGCGATGCGCGTTAAATATTTAATTTCTCCAAAATGATTTGTCCCAAGCTCGACAACAGCCGCCTCATGCGAAGAGTTTAAGTTTAAAAGCGTCATCGGAACACCGATATGATTATTTTCTGTCGCGATATTTTTTAAAACGCGGTAACGACGGCTCAAAACAGAGGCCACCATTTCTTTGGTCGTCGTTTTTCCGGCGCTTCCCGTAATGGCAATCACCGGAATCTTAAACTGGCCGCGGTAAAAACGCGCGATTTTTCCTAAAGCTTTTGTCGTATCCGAAACATAAATAACAGTAACATTCTTCGAAAAAGAAACGTCTTTTTTAGAAATCAAAATCGCGGCAACCGATTTCTTAAAAGCGTCGTTAACGAATTGATGTCCATCAAACCTTTTACCTTTAATGGCAATAAAAAGATTCCCTCGCTTGGCGGTGCGGGAATTAATGGAAACGCCTCTTATCTTCACATCCGTATTTCCGCAAAGAAGTGTTCCGCCTGTTGCCTTTAAAATGCCTGAAATGCTTAATCTCATAAATATTTTTTTACGACTTCCTTATCGTCAAAATGAATTGTTTTGTCTTTAAAGATTTGATAATCTTCATGGCCCTTCCCTGCAATCAAAACCGTATCACCTTTTTTTGCTGACGAAAGTGCTTTTTGGATTCCTTTTTCTCTATCTAAGATGATTTCAAAATTTTTCTTTTGAAATCCGCTTGCAACTTGATCAACGACGGACTGCGGGTCTTCGCTTCTCGGGTTATCACTTGTCACGATAGACCAATCGGCAAGCTTACCGGCAACTCTTCCCATCTTGGGCCGTTTTGTTTTATCACGGTCACCGCCGCAGCCAAAAACTAAAATAATTTTGTTTTTAGTGACCTTTTTTAAATTGCCTAAAACATTTTTTAGCGCGTCTTCCGTATGCGCGTAATCGACAAAAACAAAAAAGTTTTGGCCTTTGCCGACTCTCTCAAGCCGGCCCGGAACCCCTTGAAGATGTTCGATTCCATTTTTAATAATTTTTAAATCCACGCCTTGCGCCAATGCTGCTCCCGCCGCGGCCAAAATGTTGTAAATATTATGCCGGCCGATTAGCTGTGTTTCGATTGAAATTTGTCCACGAGGAGACACAAAAGAAAATTTTGTTCCGGAAAGATTCAAAGCGATATCCCGTGCCGTTAAATCTACTTTTCCTTCAAAACCATAAGTTAAAATTTTCGCCTTGGTCATTTTAAGAATTCTTTTGCCGTAAGGATCATCCGTATTCACGACGGTTGTTGATTGCGGCGAAAGCGATGTAAAAAGTTTTGATTTGGCGAGAAAATAATTCTCGACGGTTTTGTGATAATCCATGTGGTCACCGGTTAAGTTCGTAAAAATTCCAACCGCAAAATCAATTCCCTCGACGCGGCCCTGATCCAACGCGTGAGAGGAAACCTCCATGACACAGTAATCAATATTTTCTTTGGCCATGTCCGCCAAGTAACGCTGGTTATCCAAAAGGCCGGGTGTTGTATTTTTTGAAGGAATGACTTTTCCCGCAACACGATGATTGATGGTGCCAATCACGCCGCAGTTTTTCTTGGCTTCTTTAAAAATGGATTCTAAAAGATACGTGATTGTCGTCTTGCCGTTGGTTCCGGTCACGCCGATGGTATGAACTTTTTTCGAAGGATTTTCGTAAAAGCGTTTTGAAATATCGACTAGAAATTTTCTTGTGTCGAGTACATCGAGAACGCAAATGCCGTTAGTCTTTTTAGAAAATACTCCGCGATTCACGGCAATCACGGGAACACCTTTTTGAAGAACCTCCGGAATAAAATGCGCGCCGTCTAAAGACGGGCCTTTGACGGCAATAAAGAGGCTTTCCTTTGTGGCTAACCGCGAATCACAGGTGATGGTTTTAATGTCGAGGGTTTTAAACCTCTGGGGAATTTCTTCGGCGTAGATACCTTTTAAAAGTTCTTTTAACGTCATCGATTATTCTTCACATCCGTATTTTTAGCAAGCACGGGGCCGTTGGAATTAAGATATTTGAGCGCATTTTCGGCAACTTCCTTGAAGACGGGAGCGGCCACTGTTCCACCGTAATAAGTTCCTTTAGGGTCGTCAAAGACAACCACCATGGCGATCTGCGGATCTTCGACTGGCGCAAATCCAATAAATGAAGCGTAAAAAGCGCTGTGGGAATATGTGCCGCCTACAACCTTTTGCGCCGTGCCTGTTTTACCGGCGACGGTAACACCTTTGATCTGAGCCATCTTACCTGTGCCGCGGTCAACGACACCGGTTAAAATCCTTTTTAAGCGGCCCGCTGTTTCTTTTGTAATCACCTCGGAAACAACTCTCGGTTTAAATTCTTCAATCACTTCTCCATTTTGATCTTGGATAGATTTTACCACAAATGGCTGCATATAAACGCCATCATTTGCAATCGCGGCAATCGCGCAAGCCAATTGAAGAGCGGTCACGGTCACCTCTTGGCCAATCGGCACCGCGCCAATGGATGTCTTTGACCACTGCGATGTGGGCTTAAGCCTTCCGGAAACTTCTCCCGGAAAACGGATTCCCGTTAGGCTTCCGAAGCGAAACGCCTTGGCATATTTATAAATTGTACCGGGGCCTAAAAGTTGGGCGACTTTTGTCGTTCCAATGTTACTCGACTGCTCAATAACTTCCACAAATGTAAGCGTCCCATGCGAGCCATGGTCATGCAAAATATGATTAGCCACTCTATAAGAACCGTGCTCACAGAAAAATTTATCGGTTTCTGAGACCTTACCTTCTTCAAGCGCGGCGGCAGCCGTCACAATTTTAAAAACGGAACCTGGTTCGTACATATCACTTAAAGCGCGGTTGCGCCGGCTGTCCGGAGAACTTGACCCCGGTGAACTAAGATTAAATGTGGGGCGATTCGCGAGCGCCAGGATTTCTCCTGTTTTTGGATTAAGCACGATAATGGAAGCGCCTTTGGCATTATGTTTTTCAAAAGCTTTATCCAAAGCATTTTCGGCAATAAATTGGATGGTTTCATCAATCGTTAAAACTAAACTTTTTCCATCTTTTGCCGGAATAAAACCCGTTTCGAGAAGAAGCGGACGCTGCTTGGCATCGCGCACCATTTGCGACCAACCCGCCGTTCCTTTAAGATAACGGTCGTAGTACATTTCGAGCCCTTCCAGCCCAGCATTGTCCATTCCGGAAAAGCCAATTACATGCGCCGCCAAGACTTGATCCGGATAATAACGCTTACTTTCCTTAACAAATCCCAGTCCGCCAATCTTAAGCGCTTTAATATTTTCAACTATTTGCGGTGAAAGTTTTCGTGCGAGCCATACAAAATATTTATCACGACTCAACTGTTCGTGCACCACACCTGAACTCACTTGAAGAATTGACGGTAACTGGCTCATCGCTTTTTGTTTATCGCGCGGCTTCATGTGCCGCGGATCGGCGTACAAAGAATACGCCGCCACATTCATGGCGAGGGCGTGAAGATTTCTATCGAAAATAATTCCGCGATTCGGCTCAAGCTTAATGAAGCAATTGTGCTGCTTTTGAGCTAAATCTTCGAGATAAGAATAACGAAAAACTTGAATGAGGACGAGTTGGACGGAAAAAATAATAAGGCATGCAAGGAAAAATAGAAAAACGAGACTAAAGCGGAGAGGGTTTTTGCGTGTATGCACAGTTTAAAATGCTATTTTATGGAGCCTGCTTCGGCCTGAGCACGTAAATTAAATAAACTACTTAAAAAGCCCGACCTTTTTTCACTTGGCGAGGTAAGCGCCAATGACGCTGTTTCGCCCGTATTCTTTTGTCTTGGAACGTTTAAAAGTACAACATGCTGATTATCCAAAAATCTCATTTTAGAATTTTCATTTAAAAATTTTCCCAAATGGCTTGCGGATTTCAGCTTTAAAATGTTCGAGGTGACTTCGCTGTGCTGGTCTAAAAGTTTTTGAAGCTCAAGCTCGGTGCTCTTGCCTTTATAGGCCAAGTCATAGATTTGAACCTGAAGCTGAATGTAAATAACAGCAAACGCTGTTATGACGAACATCAATCCAAAAAATTTTGAGAATCTCATGGTTTATTCCTTTATTTTTTCAAGCGCTCTTAATTTGGCGCTGCGTGACCGTGAATTATGTTCAATTTCTTTTTCGCTTGGGGTAAGCGGTTTTTTTGTTAAAAGTTTCACCAGGTGATTCTGAAAGAAAAAACGAAATTTATTTTTAACGATACGGTCTTCGAGCGAGTGAAACGAAATCACGCAAAACCGCCCGCCGATTTTTAAACAATCCAGGCAATGTTCAAGAAGAATTTCCAAGGCCTCAAGCTCGCGATTAACGGCAATGCGAAGCGCTTGAAATGTCCGGGTCGCGGGATCGATTTTTTGATGTTTCAAGCCTGACGGGATTGCCCTTAAAATCGCCGCGCGCAAATCTGCCGTTGAGTCGATGGGTGTTTTCGATCTTTGCGCGACTAAAAATCTCGCGATGCGCTGATGCCATCGTTCTTCGCCAAAGTTTTTCAAGATAGAAGAAATTTCTTTTTCCGAAAGAGAATTGACTAAGTCATAGGCTGAAATATACGTATCTTTATCCATGCGCATATCGAGCGGCCCTTCGGCCTTTAAACTAAAACCGCGTTCTGGATTGTTAAGCTGAAAGCTCGAAATTCCTAAATCAAAAAGCATTCCGTCGACTCTGCTAATATTCAAATCTCTTAAAACTTTATTTACGTTACGAAAATCGCTGTGAACAAAATGACACTGCGACGAGAAATCCTGAAGCCTTGCCTTCGCGACATTCAAAGATTCCAAGTCGCGGTCAATGGCAATCAGTTTTCCTGCCGGCCCGATTTTTTTAAGAATTTCAAGCGCGTGGCCGCCCGTTCCGGTCGTTCCATCAACAATCACATCGCCCGGTTTTGGGTTTAAATATTCGAGCACTTCCTCACCCATCACGGGAATATGATAAATATCATTGTCCATACCACAACAACCCTCTTTCATAAACGCAAAGGCAAATCCCATAATCGATTTTTAGGCCTCCACTATTTTTTCAGCAATTTGTTCATATGAATCTTTTGAATTTGAGTAAAGTTCCTTCCATGTATGGCTGTCCCAAATTTCGATACGGTTGGACACGCCCAAAATCATGGTTTCTTTTTTAATGCCGGCAAAATCTTTTAAATATTGCGGAATAATAAAGCGCCCTTGCTTGTCCGGAATCACATCCACCGCGCCCGAAAAAAACATGCGGTTGAAACTCCGCGTTTCCTGCCGCGTAAAAGGATTGATTTTAAATTTCTGTTCCTGCGAACGCCATTCATCTTCGCTAAACATAAAAATACAGCGATCGAGGCCGCGCGTTACGAAAAACCGCTCTATTCCAGCTTCCTTCCCCGCATCGCGGAATTTAGCCGGTAAAATAATGCGCCCTTTTCGGTCAATGGTGTGTAAATACTCTCCGTAAAACATATAGAAGAATTCTCCTTAAAAACCACTTTAAACCACTTTACTCTACTTTATTCCACTCAAGTGGCAGTATAAAGAACCCCCCTGGTATTGTCAACACCAAATTGAGTTATTTT
>CAZBRU010000008.1:0-4589 GCA_964494585.1 uncultured Planctomycetales bacterium | reverse complement strand
TTTTTGGCTAAACGCGCGTCTTTTTGAAGCTGGCGAATGAGCGCCTGAGGAGAGGAAAACGTTCGTTCACTGCGAAGTTTTTTCAGAAGCTGAATTTCAATATTTTGGCCATAAATGTTTTTATTAAAATTAAATAGATGGGCTTCAACCGTAAGCGATGGTTTTTGAAATGACGGGCGCTCGCCGATATTAACCATGCTTGAATTGGCCTTGTCCTTTACAATGGTTTTGGCGGCATACACTCCACGAGGAAGAATCGTATTAAAATTCGGCTTTACATTGGCTGTCGGAAATCCTATTTTCTTTCCACGGCTGTCTCCGCGCACAACGCGTCCATAGATGGAAAAAGGCCGCCCTAAAAGTTCTTTGGCTTGATCTAATTGATGCGCGGTAATCAGTTTTCGTATCCGAGTACTGCTTACGACACGGCCATGGCGCTTGACAGAGGCAATGCTGTGAACTTTAAAGCCGTATTTTTTCCCGCATTCTGCTAAAAATGTGACATCACCGCCGCGATTTTCTCCGAATCTAAAATTATGGCCTACATAAATTTCGCACGGATGAAAACTTTCAACAAGATGGTGCGCGACAAATTCCCCGGCGGTTACTTTCGAAAATTCTTTTGAAAATTTAAGCACAACGCAAACATCGGCGCCTAATTGTTCAATGAGATTGAGTCGATGTTCTAAAGAAATAATAAAAGGAACAGAGATTTGAGGGTAAAGCACGTGGACAGGGAGAGGAAAAAATGTGATGACGACGCTTTTTTGTTTTAACGCTTTGGCCCGCCGGACCATTTTGGAAATGACATGCCTGTGGCCGCGGTGAACGCCGTCAAAAACTCCGATTGCAACAATGGAGTTAAGAAATTTTTTTTTAATCCTGCCAGCGGCGAAGATGACTTTCATGGATATTTTCTAAAGAAACAGCTTGGTCAATGGTGAAAGGGCCGACTTTGACCCGGCGGATTTGCGAAATGCATCCTCCGCAGCCTAAACGTTCGCCCACATCCTCGGCTAATTTACGCACGTACGTTCCCTTGGAACATTCGAGATAAAATTTCACATCAGGAAGCGCGAAGTGCACGACTTTCAAGGATGAAATTGTGATTTTGCGAGCCTTGCGTTCAACCGTAATACCTTGGCGCGCCAATTTATAAAGCCTTTTACCGCCCACCTTAACCGCCGAAACCATAGGCGGCAGCTGCTCTATATCTCCTAAAAAGTCTTGAAAAATTCTTTCGACTTCACCGGAAGTAACGGCGTCAAAAGAAAGCTCGCTTAAGACTTTGCCTTCGATATCGGCGGTGTCTGTTGTCATCCCAAGCTTAAGCGTCGCTTCATACGCCTTGTCAAAAGAAGAAAATCGGTCAAAAAGTTTCGTGCATTTTCCAAGAAGAAGAATCAGAACACCCGTGGCCAGAGGGTCCAGCGTTCCGGCATGGCCGACGCGGCGCATATTAAACCGGCGGCGAATGAAACTCACGACATCATGCGACGTCATCCCTGTTGGTTTATCGACGATAATAAAACCATCCATAAAATCCCTACATTAACTTTCTTAATTTGCCGAAAATTTGTTGTTTTGCCTTTGAAATATTTGCGCTGATACGGCATCCGCTGGCCTTGGTATGCCCGCCCCCGCCAAAAAATGAAGCCAATTTAGCTACGTCAACTTTGCTTTGCGAGCGAAAATTGACGCGGGTTAAATTCTTGTTCACTTCCGTAAAAATAGCAATAACGCACACACCCTTGATCGCGCGCAAGAAACTAAATATTTTTTCCCGTATATCAAACTCTCCCGAGAAACCTTTCGTCAATCGGTCATTCAATTCGACATAAAGCACTTTCCCGCCCTCAATCATCTGAAAGCTGTTCGCAATTTTTAAAAACGATTGTACGTCTTTCAAGGGAATGGTTTCGTAAATCCGGCGGTAAAGATCATTGACCGGAATTTTAAATGTGAGTAAATGACTGGCAATCGTATGCGTGTAATCCGTTGTATTGTCATAACGAAAAGAACCCGTGTCCGTCATGATCCCTAAATAAAGAAGCGCCGCGGTCTCTTTTGTAAAAGAAAACCGTTCCTTTTTTAAAACTCCGTAAAGCACTTCCGCCGTCGAAGAAGCTTTGGGCTGAACATAATTGACACGTCCAAAATAATCATTAGTGATATGGTGGTCGATATTAACAATGGGTTTGCCGGGCAAAAGAATCTTTTGAACCGTGTCAATCCTATCCAATTCCCCGCAATCCACAATGACAGCCGCATCGTAATCAAGGGGATTACCTTTCTTTTGAACAAGCGAAATAAAGGGAAGGAAGCGGTACATTTTCGGAACCGCATCGGCGTTCACGATAAAAACTTTTTTGCCGAGTGATTTTAAAAAAAGCGCTGTCACAATTTCGGAGGCGAGCGCGTCAATATCGGGATTGACATGCGTGCTAATCAGAAATGTTTTATACTTTTTTAAAAACGCTAATAGATTCTTTTCGCTCATGCCGGGTTTAATCATCCTTTGATTCAAGGCGGACTTTTTCTATCGCTTCATTGATACGCGCCGCGTACTCAATGGATTCGTCATAAATAAAATCAATCTCAGGCGTATAACGCATGTCAACGCGCCCGCCGACAACCTTGCGGACAAATCCGCGCGCGCTCGTCAAACCTTCCTGGGCCTCCCGGGATTTTTTCCCGTTGCCTAACACGCTAAAATAAACGCGCGCGTGCTGAAGATCGCGGCTGACATCCACATTCGTAATCGTCACAAACTGAAGACGGGGGTCTTTGATTTCCTGTTGAATGATAAGCGAAATTTCACGCTTCATCAGCTGATTGATTCTTTCAATGCGTCCCATAAAAAGCCTCCTTCGTGAATTTATAAAAACTTCTCTGCGCATGTTGTCTCGTCATTTTGCGTGCGAATCTCACCGTCGAGTTTCCCAAGCAAAATGTTTTGAAGAACTTCCCCTATTTTTCTGCCTTCACTAAAACCTAACTTCTTTAAATCTTCTCCCGCCGTAAAGATTCGGACATTCTGATAGCTTTTTAGAAAAGCATCAATCCTTTTTTGAACAATTCCTTTCGGAGCTTTCACTTTAAGAAAAAGTATAGCCGTATCACTCAAAGGTTTCAAGAGCAGATAAATTTGGCTTGGTTTAATATTTTTAGCGCTTATCTTTCTTAAACACACCTTAAGCTTATTTGGCGCACAAAAACTGCCGCGATAACTTTTATCAAGATTGAATCGCTGGCACAGCTCGGCATACTGAGCACTTCTTAATTGAAGAAAATCAGTAACCGCAAACCAATACACCGCGCCTCGATTAAAATCTCCTTTAACTTCCGCTATCTTTTTAAGCGTACGGAAAAGTTCCCCGTCCACTTTTAAGCGGGCATTGATAAACTTTAATCCGCCAAGAGAGCTTAAACGTTTCGAGGTTTCTTCCGGATGCGATTCTTCAAAAATCTTTTTAAATTCTTCAAAATACCGGGGCATTTTAACATTTTTAACAGCATTATTTTTCAAGGCTTTTTTAAAAAATAAAAGTGTTTTACTTTCTAAGGAAAATTTGAATCTCTGTTCGAATCGAATAGCCCGCAGAATACGCGTCGGGTCGTCTTGAAAACTCTTGTCATGGAGGATTCGGATTTTCTTTCCCTTTAAATCTTTTAAACCGTCAAAAGGGTCAACAATCTCCGCGAAGCGTTTTGCATTCAAACTTAACGCTATCGCATTTATTGTAAAATCCCGGCGGAAAAGGTCATCGCCAATTGTCCCGTTTTCAACCACCGGTAAGGCGCCGGGGTGCGGATAAGTTTCTTTGCGTGCCGTCGCGATATCAATGCGGCCCCCGCCTTTTAAAAAAATCGTGGCCGTGCCAAATTGCGCATACGTTGTTACGCGCCCTTGATATTTTTGGTTTAATTTTTTAGATAGCGCAATCGCATCGCCTTCGACAACAAAATCAAGATCGAAATTTTTTCTGCTTAAAATTAAATCACGCACAAAACCGCCCACGAGATAGGCTGATATGTTTTCTCGATCCGCCTGCATCCCAACATCCTCAACAATCGAAAGAATGGCTTTCGGAACTTTAAGTAATTTTGATTTTAAATTCACAAAGTTACCCTCGGGGATGAAATTGCTTGTGAATGGAGCGCAAACGCCCCTTGTCGACGTGCGTATAAATTTGAGTCGTTGAAATATCCGAATGCCCGAGCATTTCCTGAACGGAACGCAAGTCGGCGCCGTGTTCTAAAAGGTGCGTCGCAAACGAATGACGCAGCGTATGAACTTTTATAGATTTTTTGATATGTGCTTTGCGGGCATAAAATTGGACAACCTTCCAAATACTTTGCCGGCTCAATCTTTTCGAAAGACGACTTAAGAATAAAGATGATGAAAAGTTTGATTTTAAAAGTTTGCCGCGCGATTTTTCTAAATAGTTTTTAACCGCTTCTCTGGCTTTTTTTCCAATCGGCACGATACGTTCTTTTCTTCCCTTTCCGACGCAGCGCACATATCCGACTTCCAAATTGATGCTTTCAAGTTTTAAATCGCTAAGCTCGGAGACCCGCATACCGCT
>CAZBRU010000007.1:0-20272 GCA_964494585.1 uncultured Planctomycetales bacterium | reverse complement strand
GGAAAAGTAAATAAAGAATTTTGAACTTAAATCGATGACCATATGTTTATCGGCTAATCCCTACGCCGCTCCGGTTACAAAATGGGTAAACTTTACACCTAGAACATAACGGTGAAATGGGCTTGCAAATATTCTGTCCCCATGTCACTAAATAGTAATTGAAATCCATCCAATATTTTTTCGGTAACTTTTTGCGCAGCGCCCATTCAGTTTCTTCAGGTGTTTTTGTTTTAACATATCCTAAACGGTTTGAAATCCGGTGCACATGCGTGTCCACGCAAATCCCGGGCTTATGAAAACTTTCGGTGACAACCAAATTCGCCGTCTTGCGCCCCACGCCTTTGAGTGTCAAAAGCGTGTCAATATCGCCGGGAACCTGGCCGTTAAATTTTTCTAAAAGGTCCTTGCAGATATTTTTAATGGTACGGGCTTTTGTTTTATAGAATCCGACCGGATAAATCGTTTTTTCAATGGTCTTTGTGGATAAGCTTAACATACTTTTGGGGTTGTCCGCCAAACGAAATAGCCTTTCCGAGGCCGGAAGCGTGACCTCGTCTCTTGTACGCAAACTTAAAAGGCAGGAAATCAAAACAAAGAATGGGCCTCCCCAAACCTTGCGTACCATCGTCACCGATGGAACAGTCAAATGCTTGGTCTCCTTCTTTAAAATCTTGATGATTGTATCTATCGCGGCAGTCAATGGCAAAAGGAGGGGACTATCCTGCTTCTCTAAATAATTGTAGAAACCTGTCTTCGTAGTCTCGATAAATATTCCATTCATCGAGTTTGCTTTTAAGCTCAATGGCGTAAGTAATATCTTCTCTGGATTTGACGAAGAGTTCTTCGATTTGTTTTTTGGCGGAGTGAGGAACGGTGCGCTGCGCGGCCAAAATGTTTTTGATAGCTTCGACTTCCTCTAAACTAATAGGTGAATTCAAAGGCTTATCATTGTCTTCGCCGGAAGAATTCGTGGTGACAGGTTTCTTTAAATAATCAACAATCTGCTCCACTTCTTCTTCGATTTTTTCTCCGGCCAAAGACAAATCCTTAAAATCAATATGAAGATTAAAAAGCCGCGTCAAAACTTTCAAGACGGACATGGAACTTTTCGGGTTCTCAATTTGGGTCGCGTAAAAAGGGACTTCTCCCAAGAGACAAAATCCTTCCATGCCGTTTTTCTTAGCCATTCCTAGAAGAAATCCATTCAAACCGCTGATTTCCGCGTGGGTAATGGCCTTAAGGCTATGCTTTTCAAGTTCTATAACTTTTTTCTTGTCCGTTGTGGCAAACCATACTTGGGGATTTTGAATATGCTCATTGGATGTGAGCATCGCGGCAAAGGTGATGATTTCCTGCACGCCAAGGCCTTTGGCAAAAGAAAGAATCAGCTCTGCGTAAGACAAGTTTTTCTCAGCCGGCGGCTGCCAATCACTGATAAAAAAGATAATGTCGTTCTTCCCTGATTTATTTTCCCAATGAAAGAATTGTCCGTCAGGGCAGTCAAGAATTTCAATAACCCCTTTATGGATAGCGACATCCGTCGGATAAAAAAACGCCTTGGATTTAAAACACGCGAAGGGTTTGGCCTTAAGTTTATCCTTAAGGTAAACCGCGGCTTTAATAGCCACATAACCCATTCCGGGCCACGCGGCGATCAGGATAGGATTTTTAAGTTTCGGCTTGTACTGAAGAGTAATTGCCGTATTTTTTTCCGGCATAAGAGCTTTTTTAAAAAAATAATTAAAAATTTAAAAATAATTTCCGCTTACAACTTTACTATAGCCCAATATGTTTTCAAGTCAACCGTTTTTGAAGAATTTTTCTCTTAAAAAACATCTCCCTCGAGAAAACGCTTTCTTTTTTTATGTTTTTTTACCGTCCCTGCATTGAAAACACCTAATTGTGTGCTATACTTTCATGTAGTTATATGATAATTTGAAAAAGGTAAACCTTCCGTAAGGATGGGGCACAAAGCTATCCCGACGTTTCCTAAGAATTTAAAGGAAGTCGGGACCCCGACTTCTGCAGTGTAAAGTTCAAGAAAACGTCGGGGCAGGGTCCTCTAAAATATAACATAAGGGGACAGCCAGCTGCCAAATGAGTAGAAACTAAATCTCATCCCCAGAAAACGGATGAGATTTTTTTATTTATCTTTCAAAACTATTGTTTCGGGGGGCAAAATCAATGAAAAAAATTGGCATTACTTTAGTCGAGCTTTTGGTGACACTCGCGCTTGCGGTTGTTGTCTTCGGCGGTTTTATGTTTCTTACCTTTGGCAACGTCCGTTCCTCTGTGACAGGCATGAATCGCAACACTCTTCTTGCGGGCGGGCAAAATGCTATGACACGCCTCACCGAGGATTTGAGCGGGTCCAATATGACCGCAATTGCGGTGGCCGATTGTCCCCTGGCAGAAACTGATCCAAATTATTGCCTCGGACGATATATCACGCTTAAAGTTCCCATCGTTGATAATACCGATATTTCCGGCAAGATTTATACTCCAAGCGGCCTTGTCAAATATGGAGCCGTTGTCAACGGCGTAGGACAACAAAACTGTTTTTACGAATACAAGATTGTGCCATTTAGTTCCGATGAATGCGGCACGAATACTAGCGTTAAAAACTGCCTGATCAGAGCTATTTTGTGCGATGACACACCGCATGCGTATCTCCCGCGAAATTTCTTTTGGAATTTTGACTTTGTCGGCACCGCTGATGCGGCTACAAATGTCGTAAGCAAAGATATCATCGCCACCAACATCGATTCACTCACGGCCGATAAGACAGCGGATTATACCGGATATGTCATTCAGCTGAATATGAGCAAGGGCGGCAACGCACAGGCCCAAGGCAATAGTTTTTCTTTTCAAACGCAAGTTTCTCCCCATAACACCGGAGATTTTGTGACGGTTTTTTCCTGCGGAGATAATATATGCGCCGGCGGCGAAGGCTGCAGCACCTGCGAGGCAGACTGTGGAGAGTGCCATTGCGATGACGGACGTTGTGCCACCGGAGAAACATGTCTCACCCTTGACGAACTCAGCGGCTGCGGCGAATGCGGCCGGTGCTGCGGAAATTTAAAATGCGAACCTCAATATGGAGAAAACTGCGACACCTGCGCGGCAGATTGCGGCTCGTGCTGCAACGACGCTCTCGGAAGAAACCATACTTGTGAGTCTGTGGGCACACAGACCGAGACCTGCGTGACCTGTTCCCAAGACTGCGGCGCCTGCTGTCCGAACGGCGCATGTGATAACGGAGAAAATTTTGGCACATGCCCCACAGATTGCACCACCTGCGGCAACGGCAGTAAAGATGCCGGCGAAACTTCTTGTAATTGTCCGGCAGATTTTTCAGAGACATATTGCTGCGGAAACAACACATGCGAAACTGCTGTGGGTGAAAATACTGTGAATTGTACAGCAGACTGTTATTGCGGAAACGGCACATGCGAAACCGCTTTGGGAGAAAATATCACAAATTGCCTGGAAGACTGTTTATCGAGTTCTTGCGGCAATGGAGCTGGAACGTGCGATCCGGGGGAAAACCAATGCAACTGCCCCAGTGATTGTTCTCAAAAACCAAACGACGGGTGCTGCAGCGGAACTGAAACACATGCAAGCAATCCTACGGATTGTTATTGCGGAAACGGGACTTGTGAGGCGACTGAAAATCGAACAAAATGCCCTGCGGATTGCAGTCCTTACACCATTAATGATGGTTAAACTTTTATGAAAAAAAACTTTCTCATTCTAAAACTTAGCTCACAAAAAGGAATCTTCTTAACCCTCATCGCCCTACCCTTGATGATTCTGGCCGTCGGGTTTAGCTTAGGTATTTTTTTGGTGGCTATCAACTCCAGTAACCAGACGAGAATTCTTTATAACCGCCTGCAGGCACAGTACAATGCTTCAAAGGGAATTGAATACGCTTATGTGGAAATCAAAAATCAAAACTTTGGGACATCTTCTTTCGAAACACATGATGTGTCACTAGCCAGCGCTACTTACCTTGACCTCATACCAAAAGCCTCCGGCTCTTTACCTATCCCCAAGGTGACTGCAGCAGAAGTTGTTAATGATGGAACTATTAATGCGGGTGTTTATGAGCTGAGCGGCCCTGGCCACAAAAATGATTTTCAGGCCAAAGTTTATTCACTTAATGAAGAAATTTATGTCATGTCGAAAGGGACAAGCGCGGGACAAACGCGGCTTTTTATTAAGAAGCTTTCCGGAACTTCTCTTTTTGATTATCTCGCGTTTTATCCCGGCAACGCGAGTTTGGGCTGGGGAACCTTAGACGCCAAAGGCGGACGTATTCATGCCAACGGTGATATCATTTTAAATCATGGCGCGATCATCCAGAATGCCAGTGAAGTGAGCACCCCTGCCGCCATGAAACTGGGATATTATGCTGAGGTCAAATCCGGAGACGAAGGTTTGCAATTTACCTCACGGTCTCCGTTTTGGACACCCAATTACGATGACCCGGTTCCAGCCAATGATAACTATTTAAATACTCCCGACCACCACTTTATGGGCGACTCATACAATTTATATAAAAAAGACACTGCCGGCGTTTTTAGCACGTGGAATGGAACGACTTTGGGAGCTGGCGAAACCCTTGTATATCCTTGGGGTAGCAGCACCGAAGTTGGCGTACTCAATCCTCCCTTAGGAACAAACTGGTACAATGGAAGTGATTTGAGTTGGATTTATCAAAACCAAAATCCAAATTGTCAGAGCACGGGCACCTGCGGCACAATCAATAATGAGGACTATGATTACACTTTCAATAGCAATCTTAACCACTACCTTCCCTACATCAATGGCTATTATCTTCCAAACCGGCTCACCGGAAGTTACACGACTTATCGATATACGGGCCGCACAACCGCAAGCGACCCTCAGATTCCTATTAACCTGACCAATTCCGCCACTTATGACCCTGATAACAGGTGGAAGACGTTTATCGACACCTTTGATAAAGTATACGGAACCGACAGTTTTGGTGTAGATGACATAACGCAAATAACCGGCCTCAAGGGTGTTGTTAAGGCGGGAACCGCCAACAATGGCAAATACATTACGCCGCCCACAATTGATGTCGGGTCTTTAATCACCTCCGCCAAATCAAGCGGAAGCGGATTAGCTATTGCGGCGCCTGATGCCCTTGGAAACACTCTTATTACAATCAACGGTGGAACCTCACCAATTACAATTTCATCTTCAACTCCGGTTTATAAAGCCCCGAGCGACTGCGGCCTTGGCAGCGACGCCCCTCTTTTTACTAAAAAAACATTTATTAACGATCAAAGCGGGCTTACCAATGATGTCATCGAAGTTAATATGGGCAACTTAATGGCTTGCGAGGCACTGCAGACTGGGCAATGGATTCCAACCAACAAACTCATGTATTCCAATTACGGCCTGGCCTTAACTAACGCGATTCAGCTTCCCGTGGGCGGATTGACAACGATTGTCTCAGGGAATCTTATTTTAAAAGGAGATTTCAACACAGCAGAGGATCTTGGCACTGGTACTTGGCAGCCTTCGGCGGCGGTTGTTTCTAACCAGGTGTATTTGACTTCCGACGGGTTTACTTATCCGGCCACACTTCCCTACACACAGCATCATCCGTCCACTCCGTATGAGGGGTGGTATTATTACGGCGCAAGTTCAAGCGGCCATCCCGACGGCATGGATTGCAGTGGTGACCAAGGCAACAGTCTCTGCTACCATGTTCCGGCCGCAAACGCAACAAACACCCCGGATTTTACAAGCGATAAGGGCGGTTTTAACTGGCTTTATAATTTTGAAAGCGGCATGCCCAATAAAGTCACGGATTCATCTAATCCACTCAAACGTACCGAACACAACTATAATATCTCTTTAATCGGCCCTTATGCCTATGGCCCGCGGATGCTTGAGCGTTGGAATTATAATACTGACGCGGGGACTGCAACCACTGCTCCGTCAATCTGGATAACCTCTCATACCGCTGTTGTTAAGGGGGCGTTTGTCCAACTTACGGCGGATCAGTTTTCAAGGGTGGAACCGTTTGACACACCGAACAACAGGCAATGCACACAAACTCCTGGACAATACGCCATTACGTTTCCGCCTGGGTATCCATGCCGCAGAGACACGGCACCGGGAAACACATGGGACTTATTGGCCTCCGGAGTCATCCCACGAAAAGATTACGATACAACTTATCTTTTTACGACCACGCGCCCGCCGGGAAACTTACTCGGACTTTTTGAATCTTTATATATTGAACTGCAGTTTCCGCTGCAATGCGACTTTATGAGTCATCCGGCCATCTTAAATTGATATTTTATGAGCCGTAACCTAATTCTTTAAGCATTTGGTCGTCGTCACGCCATTTTTTTTCAACGCCCACAAAGGTCTCTAAAAAAACTTTAGATTCTAAAAGTTCCTCAAGTTCCTTGCGCGCCAGGGTTCCCACCTCTTTTAAAATATTCCCATGTTTGCCAATGACAATTTCTTTTTGAGTGGGGCGTTCAACTAAAATTTTCGCGCGGATATAAAGCACGCCTCTTTTATGTTTTTCCATTTCTTCAACCACAACGGCCAAGGAATACGGAATTTCTTCGCGCATTAAAGAAAATAATTTTTCTCGGATGATGTCGGCGATGGCTAGGCGCTGCGGCAGGTCGGTCAGTGTGTCCGCCGGATATAAAAGCTCTCCCACCTCCAAACGCTCAAAAATCAAATCCAAAAGTTTATCAATATTGACATCCTCTGTTCCCGACAAGGGAAGAAGAATGATGTTTTTAATATCATGAATCGACTTTCCCTTTATTTTCTCCCAAAGCGAAATATATTCGGTAACATATTTTCCCTTAAGGTCAATTTTATTTAATCCGATAATGATAGGCGTTTTAAGATCTTTTAAATTATCGATAATCATTTCTTCTTCGCGGCCGCACGGACGGCTTGTGTCAGCCAAATGCACGATGCAATCGGCATTTTGAATGCTGTCCAAAGACGTTGTATTCATCGCCTTGTCCAATTTATCTTTGGAACGGTGCAAGCCGGGCGTATCGATAAAAATGATTTGGCCGCGTGCATCGGTATAAATCCCGCGAATTTGAAAACGCGTCGTCTGCGGCACGGATGAGACAATCGCCACCTTTTCTTTTAAAATCGCGTTCACCAGTGTCGACTTTCCGACGTTGGGCCGCCCGACGACAGAAACAACGCCGGACTTAAACGCTTTGGTCTTTTTAGCTGTCGACATAGTTAATCCTTTTGATAAATGAGTGTCACGACAAAAACAACAGAGAATAAAATAAAATTAAGCAGGCTAAACGTCCGCCAAACCACATCCAAAGAATAAAATCCCGACGGCGCCATTAAAGCCAAACATACCCACACGCCTCCCGCCCACCAGAGGCTTAAGTCTTTGGAAGATTTTCTTTGGATAGTCCGAAAGATTAAAGGAAGATTCCACAAAGGAAGGATAACGGCCGCGATGAGTCCAAGGGTTTGAAAAAAATTTTCCATGAATTTAAATAGAGAAATCCAAATCGCGCTTGTGTTTTGGAATACGCATTTTTTTATAAATAAGCTGCGCGGCCTGGATAACAAATTTTTCTATGGTTTTTTTGTTGTTATGAATGCGGCAGCCGGCCACATCCGGATGTCCGCCGCCGCCGTAAGTGCTGGCTAAGTAACCCACATCAATCCCCTCTTTAGAGCGGATGCTGACCCGCAGCATATTGCCCTCGATTTCGCGGAAAAGAATTGTGATTTTTGTGTCCGCGACCGCCATCATGTCGTCGGCCACCGAATCCACATCTTCCTGATGGCCGTGAAAATGCTCAAAATCTTTATTAGTAATAATAGACCAAGCCAATTTATTTTTGGCAATGGTCCTGACCCGCGCGAGGGCAAGGCCTGTGAGCTGTACAGCGGCAAGCCTTTTTTGCCAGTAAAACTTTTCAGCAATTTTTCTAAAATTCGCGCCCGCCTCCATCAATTTCGCGCAAATCTCAAAGGTATAAATGTTCACGTCCGGCCGGCTGAAGGAAGAGGTTTCGACAATGATAGAGGTTAAAAGGCATTCGGCGATTTTTCTATCTAAAGGAACCCCCAATTCCTCAAGTAACAACAACACAATTTCACCGACGGAACACGCGTTCTTATTGACAAGCTGCACATCGCCGAAGCGCGTGCGATAACTGTGATGATCGATTTCAACAATGCGTTTTGTCTTAGAAAATGCTGCTTCAAGACGGGAGAGTTGATTAATACTCGCGCAATCCACGCTTACGGCAAGGTCGGCCTGCTTATTAAAATTCTGTTTGATGAGCCGCGCGCCCGGTAAATCGATATAGCGCATCGGAATTCTGTCCGGGCACAGCATCACGATTCTTTTACCCATTTTGGCTAATCCAAAGCCCAGCCCCAAAAGCGAGCCGATGGCGTCCCCGTCAGGATTAAGATGGCAGGCTAAAATAATGTGCCTGCCTTCCCTAATCACACGGGCAGTCGATTTTAAATCCTCTTGGAATTGTTTTGTGACCATAGGTTAAAGAGTCTTAATATCGTGAGAAATAAATTTTAAAAGCCGATTCATTCTGGCGTGTACATCTTTTAATGTCAACCGTGATGTTTTACTCATTCCAAAATCTTCCACATTAAACGAGGCCACCGTTGTCGCGTAAATCACGGCCTTTTTTAAATTTTTTTCGTTTAGGTTCCCCGCTTTTGCCAAATATCCCATGAGCCCCCCGGCAAACGTGTCTCCCGCGCCCGTCGGGTCAATCACCTGATCGATTGGGTAGGCCGGAAAAGAAAATTGAAATTGATCGCTATGAAATAAAACGCCGTGCTCGCCTTTTTTGATAATAACAAACTTTGGCCCCATGCGCCGCAGGGCGCGGGCGGCTTTAATAATATTGTCTTCGCCCGACAGAAGGCGCGCCTCACCGTCATTGGCAACAAACAAATCCACTTTTTTCAGAAGTTTTTTAAGCGATGATTGTTTGTGGTTAATCCATAAATTCATACTGTCTAAGCCAATCAGTTTGGGCGCATGAATTTTTTTTAAAAGATGGTGTTGAATGTCGGGATCAATGTTTGCTAAAAAAATATATTTTAAATGGCGCTGATCGGTTGAAAGTTCCGGGACAAATCCCTCTAAAACGCCGAGTTCTGTAGCCAGCGTGAGTGCGACGTTTAAATTTTCCGCCTTATATTCCCCGTCCCAGCGGAAAGTGAGGCCGTCCGTTTTATGAAGAGACGTTAAGTCCACGCCCTTACTGCGCAAAAACGTGATATGTTTTTTTGGAAAATCCCGCCCGACAATGGCCACAAGGTGAACAGGCACAAAAAACCGCGCGCCCATGGCAAAGTGAGCGGCCGAGCCGCCCAGCATTTTTTGCCTTTGGCCCGAAGGTGTTTTAACATTGTCGAGGGCGACTGTCCCTAAAACTAAGAGGCTCATTTTCTTGTAGAATTATTGTAATTGAAATTCTTATTTTTTAAAAATGTTATTCGCCGATAATTTTTATTAAAACGCGTTTGCGCCGGCGGCCATCGAATTCTCCGTAAAAGATTTGCTCCCACGGCCCAAAATCAAGTTTTCCTTTTGTGACCGCCACCACAACTTCCCGTCCCATCACTTGGCGTTTTAAATGCGCGTCGGCATTGTCTTCGCCGGTATCATTATGCCGATACTGATTGACCGGCGCATGCGGAGCCAATTTTTCCAGCCAGGCATCATAATCATTTAACAATCCCGATTCGTCATCATTGATATAAACGCTCGCGCTGATATGCATGGCATTGACTAAACACAAACCTTCTTGAATACCGCTTTTATCAATGGCCGTTTGGACTTGATCTGTAATATTAATATATTCCCGCCGGGTTTTTGTGTTAAACCAAAGTTCCTCGCGATAAGTTCGCATAATCTATTACTCCTTTGCGAACCCCGCCGCATTCTTGCAGAATGCAAAAGGCGGGGTAAATTCCGACAACAACTTATGTTCACTGTGTTCCATAAGTTGTGTCGTCATTTAAAACGCATGCCCTAACCCAAACCAAAAACGCGTCGGCTCTTTAGGCTCGTCAATCGCCTGCGCAGCATCCAAACGCACGATAACTTTCTCTAAAAAAGAGCCTAATGTTACCACAAAACGCAGGCCTAGGCCTGCATCTTTTTTAAACTGTGTGTCATCAATATTTCCGTACCAGCTTTGTCCTAAGTCGGCGAAAACCACGCCATTCATCGATTCAAGATTAATCAGGTTATCAAAAACTCGTACGTCCAGTTTTTTAATCATTGGAAAACGAAATTCTAAACTTCCCAAACCCATATTGGAACCGCGCAAGGTTTTTCGGTTGTATCCGCGCAAACCGTCCATGCCGCCTAATTCATAAAGATTTTTATCCGTCGGATAGCCCCAGCCGTATTTTAATCTTAAAACGAGTTTGCTTGAACTTTGCGCCCACAAAGGTTTATAAAAAGCCGTGTCGAGTGAGCCGCGGTAAAAATATTGCGTCGCGCCCAAAAAATGTCCCGAACTTTCAAACAGCGTGTCCGCTTTGTATCCTTGCGACGGGTCAGGATACGGCCCATACTGGCCCAAATGCAATGCCGTTCCGATAATCGCTTCATCTTTTCTTAAATAAGACGTATTTTGTGAATCCTCGCGTTCTGTTAAAGAAAGGCCGTTATTTAAAGAACGGTCACGCATCAAATAAAGCGTCACATGATTATTAATATCCGTTAAACCGTAACTTGCCGCGTTCAATTCCTGACGCAGATACACCATACCTCCGGCCAAATCCTCTTCTCCGCCTTTTAAGTCGGTTGTGTTAAAGAGTTCAAATCCCAAAGTACGCAAAGAATTTCCGACGTAATTGAGCTGATAACCTAAACGCGAATGCGCCAAGTCTTTGCTAAATTCATAATCACTCGCGGCATAGGCAATTTGATCGAAAGGTTTTTGAATGGAAGCCTTGAGGCCGATTCCAGAATTGGCGAATTCCGGGCCGGCAACAACATTATAAGAATCCTGCGGCAAAAAAAGCGGAATGTCATAGAGAGGAAGATACAAAGGGACTAATTTTGTATTTATTTTGCGCGGCCAATTGTTGTTTGTTTTATCGATATCGAGTAATTTTTGTTCTGGGTCAAGCTGGACATTTTTAATGCGGGAAGAGCTTTCGACTTTAATTTCTTCTTGATCTTTTTGTCCGTCCCAGAGAATTTGCTTTTTATCTCCGTTGTGAAGTTGTATATTCACCTCAACGGACATGCGGATTTCTCCGCGATTCTTAAAAGTCACCGTATCATTATGAACACCCGTCACGGCGGCATCATATTTTTTATCCGTATAAAGCCACTGGTTAAAAAACCATTTCAAATCTTTATGGCTTTCTTCTTCGCAGAATTTTTCTAACAGGGCGATGGTAATGTTCTGAAATCGATACTCTTCAAAAATTCTTTTAAACGCTTTATCAAAGGCCTCCTGCCCTATGACATCCCGTAACATCGAAACAATGCGGGAGCCTTTACCATAAGTTAACGAAAAGATGCTGAGAGGTTCAATGAAATGCGACAGCTCACTTGTAATGGGCTGGTCAAAATTGGTACGCGCCAAGATTTGATAACGGTAATCGCCGGTCTCGCGGAAGGACACATTGGGAAGAAAAAAGTTAAGTTCTTTAGGCAGGACGGCGATAGTTGCATTTTTTCCATATTTACCCTCGAGATAATCCAAAAGAAAAAAAGAATCAATTCCCTCCTCAAGCCACATCTCGGTGTATTCATCGGCGCCAACCATGTTGTAAAACCACTGGTGGCCGGTTTCGTGCGCGATTAAGAAATCAAAATAGCGGTCCAACATGCGCGGCAATTGAAAAACGCGCGTATCAATAAAAATCATATTCGACATTTGTTCTCCGCCGTATCCTAAATAAACAGGGGCGATATTAAATTCACCGTAAGGATACGCCCGAAAACGTTTCGTATACATTTCCATCAAATCCCGCGCGTCCTGCGCGGCAAGTTTCGCGTGCGCTTCATCGCCGGGAAGATAAAAGGAATTGATTTTAATGTCTCCAAATTTGAGTTCTTCTTTTTTATAATCGGGGCTTAAACTTAACGAAAAATCGCGGATAGGAAAAGCGGTTTCAAGCGATAATGTTTTTTTAGAATCCGCGCCTTCTGTTTCTTTTTGAAGCTGGCCGGAAAAAATCACAACCTGATTACTTGGCACCGTAAGATTTACTTTGTAATAAGCGCTCTCGCTAAAAAACGGGCGGTGAAAAGGATAAAAAGGATTTTTATTCCAGCCCTTGTCGGTTAAAACACACAGAATGGGATACCAGCGTGACAGCGCGGTGACATTGTTGATTGTTCCGAAACGCCCGTAGGCAACGGGAATGTTCACGGAAAAGTTCAAATTAAGTTCAATCGTCTCGTTTGGAAAAAGAGGTTTCGCGAGCGGTACAACCAGAAGAGTTTCATCTTTTCCGGTGATCATAAAATTAAGCGGCTGGTCATTTTGCGTAACAGCGTTGATTGTGATGTGCCCTGAATCAAAACCCTTTGGAAAAGGATTGATTTTAAAATAGCCTGCGTAACTCCACATAAAATTCTGCTCTTCGGGTGTATATTTTCGGTTGGGATAAATATGAAAATCAATTTCACTCGTCGGAAGTTTAGTGTTATTCGTAAAAGAAACTTTTTGAGCGGCTTTAATTTCTTTTTTGTTCGTGTCAATCACGGCGTTAATCGTGTAACGCGGATAATCTTGAGAGAAAGCGAAAGAAGAAAAACTTAAAATTCCTAAAAGGATTAAAGCGATTTGAGCGGTGATTTTTTGTGTCATATTACGAATTCCTGCTTCCAAAATTTTTGGCAACCGCGATGCGCTTAGAAATGGAGGGATGATCATACAGAAAAAACTCAATCCAAGCGTGAGGTTCAATCTCAGCTAAGTTAAGCCGGCCTAATTTTTCCATCATCGAAATAAAAACGGACGGATTCTTTGTAGTTTCTAAACTAAAATGGTCAGCTTTGTATTCAAGCGCGCGGCTAAAGGCGTTTAAAAAAGGCATGGCAACGAAACTTAAAATGCTGAGTCCTAAAGCCAGCATCGGCAAAAACGCGATATCATCAATGCGGCTTAAACTAAAATGTTTTAAAAGCCCTTCCAAAAAATAGCCTGTGGCCATAAATCCTAAAAAGGTAAGGCACGAATTGACGACGATCATTTTAATCAAATCGTGATGCTTATAGTGACTGATTTCATGGGCAACTATCGCTTCGATTTCAGGCGTCGAAAATTCTTTCATCAGAGTATCGGTTAAAACAATACGGCGATTCTTCCCCAGCCCGCAGACGAAGGCATTGGCCTTTTTTGTTTTCGATGAAAAATCGATGGCGAAAACGTCAGAAACGAAAATATTGTTTTCTCTAAATAATTTCAGAATCGCTTCGCGCAAAGGCGCGTTCTCGATAGGAATATAGCGGTAAAAAAGCGGGACGATAAAAGCCGGCGTCAGACGCGCCAAAAAAACCGTTAAAAATATCCAAAACACCCAACCCCAAAACCACCAAGCTTGCGGACACTTAGAAAGGAAAATGTAAATCACTTCGACAAAAATAACGCTGATGACGAGGCTTAAAAGAAATTTTTTAAACTCATCCACAGCCCACGCGCTCAATTTTTGATTCGAAAGATGAAAGCGGTGTTCGAGCGTAAACCCTTCCCATATGTGCAGAGGTAAATGAATGAGAAAAGAGCCCAGTATAAAAACGGTGAGATAAAAAGCGTTGGCGATAAAGAAATTTTTGAAAATGGAAAATGCTAAGCTGCGCAGCGCAACTGACCACCCGCTTAAAAAAAATCCTAGAAGTAAAACGCAGTCTAAAAGGATAGAGACGAGAAACAAAACATGTTTGGTGCGGTGGTAGGATTTGGATGCATCGATGACATTCATGACAAATTACTTTTTAACTTTAAGGCTTTGAGCTTTAACAAAAATTCTTCGAAGCGGGAATCTTTTCTTATGTTATCTAAATCATGGTCACGTTCCAAGTGACGAAAGTCATTGTAACCGCATTCAACAGCCCGGCGCAATATCGTCAAAGATTTGTCGATATCATTTAAAAGCGAATAACTGCAAGCCAAATTGTAAAGGACGGTTTCGTCACTCGGCCTAAGCTTCGCAAGCCGCTCATCAACCGCTAAACCTTCTTTGTAAGCGCCTTTTAAAGTGTAAAGTTCTCCTAAAAAACCTAAAGCTTCGACAAACTCCGGATTTTTTTTCAAAATCCCCTCGAGGAATTGAATTTCAAAATCCATCTGCTCTTTTTCTTTAATATCTTTTTCAGGCATGGAATATAGCGCGCTTTTAGATTAGCCGAGGTATTGTTCTATGCGGAGCATAGCCTCTTTGAGATTTTCATAGCTTGCGGCATAGGAAATGCGCACATGGCTATTGAAGGAAGAGCCAAAGGCCACGCCCGGAACCAGGGCAACCTTTTTTTTGCTTAAAAGATCTTTGGCAAACTCCAAAGAAGTTTTTTTGGTTTTTAAAATCGAAGGAAAAGCATAAAAAGCGCCTTCGGGGTTATGGCACGTTAAACCGATTTCATTTAAGCGCGTGATAACAAACCGCCTGCGGCGCATATATTCGCGTTTCATTTCTAAAACATCCTTTGAACCGTTTTTTAAAGCTTCAATAGCGGCCATCTGGCTTGTGATGGGAACACACATAATTGTATATTGATGAATCTTTGTCATGGCGGCGACAACTTCGCTTGGCCCGCAGACCCAGCCCACGCGAAAACCCGTCATGGCATAGGATTTTGAAAACCCATTTAAATAAATCACACGCTCTTTCATTCCTTTTAAAGACGGAAGAGCCGTGTGATCAAAATCATACGTGAGTTCATCATAAATCTCGTCGCTGATGACAAGGAGATTGTGCTTAATAATGGCGGAAGCGATATCTTGTAGTTCCGCTTTTGTGTAGGACGTCCCGGTTGGATTCGCGGGATAATTTAAAAGCAGGGCGCGCACGCCTTTGGAATAATGTTTTGAAATGTCTTTGCCCGTAATCTTAAAGCTCTTTTTAATATCGGTTGGAATCATCACAGGCACGCCGCCCGCCAAGTCCACACTCGGCGCGTAAGAAACGTAGGAAGGCTCGGGGATGAGAACCTTTTGTCCCGGGTTTAGAAGAGCGCGCATGGCTAAATCTAGGCCTTCGCTGACACCTACGGTAACCAACATTTCTTCTTCCGGGTCATAATCCATGTTATGGCGGCGTTTTAAAAAATGCATAATCTCCCGGCGCAGTTCAACCATGCCTTTATTCGACGTATAAGAGGTGTAGCCTTTTTCCAAAGAAAAAATAGCCTTCTCGCGGATATGCCAAGGCGTGACAAAATCCGGCTCGCCGACGCCCAGCGAAATCACATCCTTCATCCCTAACACCAAATCAAAGAAGGCCCGGATTCCCGACGGGGCAAGCTGTTCGACTTTTTTTGAAATTTCGATTTTCATTTAAACCGTTTAGATTGAAATATTTAATTGTTTACGTGAAGATACTTTCTTTAAAACCTGTCCGTCTTCTTTGTATTTTTTAAGAAGAAAATGCGTTGTTGTGCCGCGGACATTTTCCATAGGCGAAAGTTTAAGGGCGACAAAATTGGCAACGGTCTGAATGTTTTCACCCTCAACCACCACCAACAAATCATATGCGCCGGAAACAAGATAGCAGCTCACCACTTCCGGAAAGCTATAAATGCGCTCGGCCAAAGAATCAAATCCCACATCCTTTTGCGGGGCGACACTGACTTCAATCAAGGCGCGGACAATCGGCTTTGATTCTTGAAGGATGTCGTGATTGATAACGGTTTTGTATTTCACAATCACCCCGTTTTTTTCATATTCCGTGATTGCCTTTTTGACGGCATTTTGAGATTTACCCGTCAAACGCGCGATTTCATCCGGCGCGATGCGAGCGTCCTTAGCCAATATATCTAAGATTTCATCCATGCTAACCTCCTCTGTGAGTGTGCAACTTATGGAGTTCGAAGAACGACATAAATTGTGTCTTCATTTAAAGAAAATCATTATACTTGAGCTCTTGGGATAATTCAACGTATCTTCCAGTGGATAGAAGGGGCAGGTTATTTTAAACGCAGGCTTTGGGTTCCCTGCTGTAAGGCTTGCACATTGCTTTTCGCCTCACGGTCACTCGGGTCAATGCGCAAAACATGTTTATAGCTTTCGATGGCCTCCGGAATATTTCCCATTTGGAAATAGAGATAGCCTAAATTGAAATAGATGTTCTTCTTTTTAGTCGATTTTTGCAAGGTCTTTTGATAATACTGAACAGCCGCGCTGTAATCTCCGGAAGAGGCGTACGCATAAGCCATACTCTCAAGCGCCTGCGGAGAATTATCCGGCGCCTTAACCAAAAGATGCTCTGCAGATGAAGTCTTTTTAGCCGTCAATAAATCATCAATGATGGCATTATCGCGTTTTAAACTCGCTAAAGAATTTTTTAAGTCACCTTCTTGAACCTTAAGAGCGTTATTCCCCTGCTTCAAGGCTTCTATTTGGTTCTGGGATTCAGAAGGCGCGCTGTTTTGCGCGGCTTTTTCTTTGAGCTGTGTTAAATGATTCGTAAGATCGCCATTTTGATTTTGGAGTACCGCTGTTTGTGATTTTATTTTTGCGAGCTCCATTTCAACGTTACTGCCTTCATGACTTGATTTTGCCGTCGCAGTTGTGTGGGCTTTTTGAATCTTCTCAATTTCTGACATTAAGCTTTTATTTTCTTTAGAAAGTTTTTCGATAGCCGGTGAAGTGCCGCCTTGTGAATGGCCTTGCGCCGCTACGGCTTTCAAGGCTTCCTGCCTTTTATTTTCAATCTCTGAATACCGGCCGCGTAAATCAGAGATATCTTTGGCCAGCGTGTCCCTTTGGGTTTGAGTATTTCCCTTTAACTGATCAAGTGCCGCGGCGAGGTCGCTTTTTTGTTTGGTTAAATCACCTTTTTGTGCCTCGAGAGGCTTAAGGCGTTCGCTTAAGCGCTGGTCTTTGGAAAGAAGCTCAGTTTTCTTCCCGCTCAGTGAATCGATATTCTTTTGCACATCGAGCAAAGGTTTTTTAAAAGAATTAACCTTCGCGTTCTCTGCTTCTATGGCTTTTTTGGCCTCAACAGGCTGCTTTGATAATTCGGCATTAGCCGTTTTAGCATTTTCAACCGCGTGTTCAAGGTCGACGATGGAACTGCGCAAAAACATATTTTCAGATGTGAGTTGATCGTGTTCTGCGGAGAGTTTTTGGGCGCTGGCCTTCAATTCTTTAATGCCTTCTTCCAGCTGCTGAACCTTGTCGCTCACAACATTTTCCTCGGCAAAAGAAGGGCAAGAAATGAAACTGGCCGCAAAAAGAAGCGCGAAAAGGCTTCGCACGCTCAGCATTTTTTTGAAGTCCAACATAGTATTTTTATTATATCGGATTGCGGCGGAAGAGCAAACTAAACTTACAAATTCCTTAAAGCAGTTTCCGATATTCCTTTGAAATGAGCTTTGTCAAATCGCCGATTTTTCCACTGCCAATGGACCGGCCTTCTACCGCAATGAGAGGTACGGCCTCCCATAAAGAATTTGTCAAAAATGCTTCATCAGCTTCTAATAAATCTTTTGGAAATACAATCGTTTCTTTGCACTCTTTTCTCAAACGGCCTAAAAGTTTAATCACACTCGAACGCGTAATTCCCTCGAGGCAACCGCATTCTAAAGACGGCGTGAAAACTTTTTTTTCTTTTACAAAAAAGAGGTTGCTGCGCGTGCCTTCAACCAGACATCCCCTGCTGTTTAAGAGGAGCGCTTCGTCGCATCCTTTGCCTTCCGCGTCCCTGCGCGCCATCAAAAGCGGCAAATAGTTGGTTGATTTTATTTTTGAAAAGAGCGAACGTTCATCGCGCCGGACATTTGAAATTATAGCCTTAAATCCCTTTTCATGAACGGAGGCGGGCAGTCTTTTGTAAGGCTGGGCAATGATTGAAATTCTTAAACTTGCCTCAACTTTCCAGACAGATAGACGAAGACGGGCTTCTTTTAATTTATTGGAAGACAAAACTTCACTTAATTCTTTTTCTATTCTTTCGTTTGAATAAGGATTTTCAATATGGAGGGTTTGGAGTCCTCTCCCCAGCCTCGAAAGATGTTCGGGAAGTGCAAATATTTTTCCTTTGTAAACCCGCATGGTTTCAAAAACACCGCAGCCTAAAAGGCTTCCCGGCGCAAGGGTTTCTAAAAGGCTTTCGCCTGCCGGCACCATAAATCCGTCTAAGAAAATAAGCGTTTTATCCATTTTAAGCGCACACCCCGAGAGATGAAAAATATCGTGCCAGCGTTTCCTGCATTGCCTTCGCCTTCACTAAAGTTTCCGCGTATTCTTCTTCCTGTGTTGAATCCGCGACAATGCCGCTTCCCGCATGAAACGAAATTTGATTATCTTTTAAAAAAAGCGTTCTGATGAGAATATTGAAATCCATATCACCTGAACTTGAAATATATCCCAAGGCTCCCGTATAAAATCCCCGCCGGACAGGCTCCAATTCGTCGATGATTTTAAGTGAGCGGATTTTGGGGCACCCGGCAATGGACCCGCCGGGAAAACAAGCCTTTATCAGGTCAAAACAATCCTTATTTTTCTGCAGCATCCCCTCGACGGTCGACGTGGCTTGAAATACAGTACTGTAAGATTCAATTGTTCGTTTTTCTTTAACGCGCACGGAGCCAAACTCACAGACTCGGCCTAAATCACTACGCTCAAGGTCGGTAATCATGAGAAGTTCGGCGATATCTTTTGGACAGGAAGATAAATCTTTTAAAAGAATTTCATCCTCAATTTTGTTTTTCGCGCGCGGACGCGTTCCCTTCATGGGACGGGTCGTGACATGACGATTTCGCAAAGAAAGAAAATTTTCAGGCGAACTGCTCAAGATTTTGAAATCACCGGCATCTAAATATCCGCCGAAGCAGGAAGGAGACAATTCTCTTAAAATTTTATAAATTTCCAAAGGCTGAACGTGAATATCTTTTTCAATAGCAAGAAGAAATCTCTGCGCGAGATTCACTTGATAAATATCGCCGGCACGGATGTAACGAAGCGCTTTTTGGAAGGTTTTAAAATATTTTTCTTTGGTAAAACTGCAGGAAAAGCTTAGAGGCTCATCGACATCGGAAATGTTTTGCGGAGGATTGTTGCGCGGTTCGTAAGATTTAAGCCTGCGCTCGATATCCGCCAATTTGCTTTTATAAGTCGAGAAAATGATGAGTTTTTGACTCTCATGATCAATCGTTAAAATGGAATCGTAAAACCCAAAATGATACCCGGGAAATTTAACGTCCTCATCTTTTTGGGAAGGAATATTTTCAAAATTTAAACCAAAATCAAAGCTTAAAGCCCCGACAAATCCGGAAGTGAGAGGAGAATATGGATTTTTAGTTTGCGTTTTGTGTTCATCAAAAACTTTCCGCAAATTTCCTAAGGAAAAATCATTTTCATCCCTGACAACAAAAGCGGGGTCAAATCCGATGAAAGAAAAACGCCCGAAATTTTTAAACTGCAGGCTGCTGTCTAAGAAAAAGGCGCAGCGTTCACCTTTAAAGACTTCAAAGATATCATCAGCGCGGCCGTGAAAATCAAAGACTTTAAAATAATTTTTATTAAAACAAAGTTTTTCCATTTTCCCACATTCTTATGAAATGACAGAAAACTTCATACGTTAAATGCACGTCTTCCATGGCGCGGTGCTGCTGGCTGCGTTTGACGCCTAAGGCCTTGGCGACATTCCACAAAGGATAACGCTTTAAATCTGGCAGAAATTCTTTAGCCAAAGAAATGGTGTCGATTGTTTTCATTTGGTTTTTCAATTCATAACCAATAAGTTCAAGTTCATTGGTCAAAAATCCCATGTCAAATTGAATATTGTGCCCGACAAAAACACCATCTTCGATAAATTCTAGGAATTTAGGCAGAACCTCTTTGGCCTTGGGCGCGCCTCTTAACATGTCTTCACTGATGCCGTTGACTTGAAAAGCACCGGGTGAAATAGGGCGTTCGGGGTCGACAAATGAATGAAATTTATCAACGATCGTCTTGCCTCTTAACTTTAAGGCTGCGATTTCGATAATGCGGTCGCCGCCCTGCGGTGAGAGGCCTGTCGTTTCCACGTCAAAAATAACGTAATC
>CAZBRU010000006.1:14687-20386 GCA_964494585.1 uncultured Planctomycetales bacterium | reverse complement strand
GAAGCCCGTGTCGGTTACGTTTGACGGTGACGTTAAAACCGAAAGACGTAACCCAAAAACGAAACGGGCCTACCTGCCGGTAGGCAGGCATCGTAACCATAGCCGATAAACGAGAATTTAACAATGTCCGAAAACTTCCTTTTAAATTATGTTTTTGCTTTTCTTAGCGGTGTGTTGGTGAGTTTCTCACCCTGCGTTTATCCGGTGCTGCCTTTAACGGCGAGCTTTATCGCCGGGGCAAACACCAAAGGTACGAAGCTCAAAGGCTTTATTTTATCTTTGATTTATGTTTTGGGCGTGGCTGTGACCTACTCGGTACTTGGCATTGTGGCGGCGCTTTCCGGAAAAGTTTTCGGGCAGTTTCAAAACAGCGCGCTTGTGTATTTAATCGTCGGCAATATTCTATTTTTCTTCGCGCTGGTCATGTTTGATGTGATTGCGCTGCCGACCTTTGGCGGAAATCTCCAAGGAAAAGTTAAGCCGACAAATCTATTTACGGTGTTTCTTTTCGGAGCTGTATCGGGGCTTGTCATCGGGCCTTGCACGGCACCTGTTTTAGGAACTCTGTTGGTTTATGTCGGAACTAAGCAAAATCTTTTTTACGGTGCCACGCTTCTTTTTGTGTTTTCGTACGGCGTCGGCGCGTCTTTAATTTTGGTCGGGACCTTTAGCGGAATACTATCAAGCCTGCCGAAGTCAGGGCCCTGGCTGATTCGTGTTAAACAATTGTGCGGCGCGGTTTTACTTTTGATTGCCGAATACTTCTTTATTAAAGCGGGAGGATTGATGTGATGAGAAAGATTATTTGCGTAACATGTTTGATTGCGTGTTTTATTTTTGGCGCATTGCCTTTGGCAAACGCGCAGTTTTCATTTATGGATTTTTTAAAAGAGAAGAATGTGGGACAATCGGCGCCGGATTTTACTTTGGCGGTGTTAAACGGTAAAGAAGACAACATGACAAAAGCGCGCGGCGGAAAAAAGGCCATTCTTTTTTTCTGGGCGACGTGGTGCCCGCACTGCCGCTCCGAACTTAAACGGCTGAATGAAAATGTGGGTGAAATTGAGAAAAAGGGCATTAAGCTTTTCTTGGTTGATTTAGGCGAAAGCAAAGAAGACGTCCAGCATTACGTTGACCGCTACAAAGTCAATCTTCCCATTTTTTTGGATCAAGATTCCACATTGTCTGACCCTTACGGCGTTGTCGGCGTGCCCACGCTTGTTTTTATCAATGAGAAGGGAACTGTGACGGCTGTCGAACACGCCTTTCCATCCAATTACGAGAAATTGTTTGCGTTAGAAGCGAATGGAAAATAATGCTCTCTTGACAGATTTGTATGAACTCAAAATGGCGGCGAGCTATTTTGAGCACAAAAAAGATTCCTTAGCTTCCTTTGATCTTTTTATCCGCAATTTACCAAAAAACCGCGACTTTTTTTTGGCCGCCGGCCTTCATGACGTTATCGATTTTTTAAGTGATTTTCATTTTGACCAAGCCTCCGTCAGCTACCTTTCCGGCTTTAAAATCTTTTCCAAAGAATTTCTTTCTTATCTTAGCACGCTCAAATTCACGGGAAGCCTTTGGGCCATACCTGAAGGGACAGTGTTTTTTCCAAATGAACCTATTTTGCGTATTGTCGCTCCGTTAATTGAAGCGCAGATTGTTGAAAGTGCTCTTTTAAATATTATCAATTTGCAGACAACTATAGCGACAAAAGCGGCGCGCATTGTTTTAAGTTCAAAGGGCCGCGGCGTCTATGATTTTGCCCTGCGGCGCACGCACGGCATGGAGGCGGCCCTCAAGGTCGCGCGCTCGGCGTATTTAGCCGGTTTTAACGGCAGCTCGAATGTCTTGGCCGGAAAACTTTACGGAATTCCTTTGGTCGGCACCATGGCGCATTCCTTTGTCATGTCGTTTGACGACGAGCTTAAAAGTTTTCGTGCCTTTGTGAAAACTTTTCCGGAGAGTGCCACGCTTCTCGTCGATACGTATGACACTTTAAAAGGCGTTTCTAACGCCGTTATTATCGCCAAAGAATTAGAAAAAGAGGGACGAAGGTTAAGCGCGATTCGTTTAGACAGCGGCGACCTTAAAACACTTTCCAAAAAAGCGCGCGCCCTTTTAGATAAAAATAATTTGCGCTATGTGAAAATATTCGCGAGCGGTAATCTCGACGAATACGCGATAAAAAAACTTCTTAGTTCTCCCATTGACAGCTTTGGGGTGGGAACGAAAATGGGCGTTTCCGCCGACAGCCCGTACTCTGATGTGATTTATAAACTTTGCGAAATCACAAATGCCCAAGGAGAATTTTTGCCGACGATGAAATTGAGCAAGGCCAAAGTGACTTACCCGGGGCGCAAGCAAATTTTCCGCGTCACGGATAAAAACGGCCGGCCGCAAAAAGATATTTTAGGCTTAGAAGGCGAGCATATCAAAGGAGAGAAACTGCTCACGAAAGTTATCGATAACGGTATTACGGTTTATAACAAACCGCCCTTGGAAGAGATTCGAAAATTTTCTTTAGAAAATATGCAAAAATTTTCTTTCAAAAAAGCGTACCCCGTTTTAATCAGCCCTCAATTGAAAAATCTAACAGACCAAGTTTCTTCCCATATTCAAAAACGTTTAAAATCTTAAATGATGAAAATCCAATTTCGATTTATTTTCTTCGTTCTGATTGCGCTAAACATCTCTTTGGTTAAGTTTAGTTTAGCGTTTGATGAGATTCCGCCGTTTACAAAAGACGATAGAGTGATTTTTTTCGCGCCTCATCCCGACGACGAAGCCATAGGAACGGGCGGCGCTATTCAAAAGGCGCTTGCGGCAGGAGCGAAGGTGCAAGTGGTGTGCCTGACGAACGGCGACCATAATGAGCTCGCGTTCATATTTTTTGAACGGCGCATCACATTTCGTAAAGGCGAATTTTTGCACATGGGTGAAGTCAGGCGCAAGGAAACCGTAAAAGCCATGAGCGAATTTGGATTAAATTCTACGGACATTATTTTCTTAGGATATCCGGATTTTGGAACGATGGAAATTTTTACAAAATATTGGAATGCAAAAAGGCCTTTTAAGAATTCTTTAACGCGCGTGACTAAGGTTGCTTACAATACCGCGCTTTCCTATGAAGCTCCGTATGTGGGGGAAAGTATCCTTTCGGATTTTAAGAAAGTGATTTTTGATTTTAAACCCACGAAAATATTTGTCACCAATACCGCGGATACAAACCGCGATCACCGCGCCTGCTACCTTTTTTTACAAGTCGCGCTGTGGGACCTGACTGATAAAATCAAAATTCCTGAAATTTTTCCATACATGATTCACGTGGTGGGCTGGCCCATGCCAAGAGGGTACCATCCTGATTTATCACTTCTGCCTCCGGAGCAATTTAAATCCGTTGATTGGCGGTCTTTGGCTTTGACGCCGGATGAGATTAAAAAAAAATACGACGCCATTATGGATTATAAGAGCCAAATAAAATACAACCCGCCGTATCTTTTGACATTCGCGAGAAAAAATGAATTATTCGGAACGCCGCCTCCGGTCCGTTTAAATAAACAAAAGACTCCCGAAATCCATTGGTACCCCATAGGCGTTTTGAATGACGATATCTCGATTGAAGAAAAAGAAAACAGAAGCGGCAGTACGACGAATTTGTTTTACGCTTACTATAATCAGGATATTTGCATCCGGCTTGACTTTAAAAGGCCGTATGATAAAAATTTAGGCACGACGATGTTTTTGTGCGGTTACCGCAAAAAAGAAAAGTTTGCCGAAATGCCGAAACTGCGCATTTCAACGGGGCTTTTGGGGCTGCGCATCAAAAATAAAAAGCAGCCCATTTTTATCAAAGACGCTGTTTATACGTCTAAAGGGGAAGAAGTGATTGTCAAGATTCCTTTGGCGAGCTTGGACAATCCTGATTATATTTTGTGTGCCGTCCACGCCGCGGGACTTTCTCAGGATCAAACAGCGTGGCGCGTGATTGAATTTAAATAAAATGATGAACGAAGCTATTATTCGCCCATATCAAACCAAAGACCGTGCCGCCGTCAAAATCTTAGCCTGGGACACGGCCTTAGTCGGGCGTTCGGCGGAGATTTTCTTCGACGGAAAAGATATTTTCGGGGAGTTTTTAGTCAGCTATTTTACGGATTATGAACCCGAATCGTGTTTTGTGGCGGAATATAACAATGAAATTATCGGTTATTTAGTCGGCGGAAAAGACGCGCATCACATCAGTAAAGTGTTTAGCACAAAAATACTTCCCGTCCTTCTTTTGAAGGCTTTGGGAAGCGGTGTTTTCTTAAAGAAGAAGAATTTAATTTTTTTCTTTCATTTTTTTAAAGACTTTCTAAAAGGCGAATTAAAAACTCCGGATTTTTCCGTCGAGTATCCGGCCACGTTTCATATCAATTTAAAAAAAGGCTACCGTTCTCTTCATATCGGCACGCGAATGGTAACGATGTATTTGGATTATTTAGAGAAAGAGAATGTTAAAGGCGTGTACTTGGCGACGATGTCGGAGGGGGCGCTGGGTTTTTTTGAAAGGCTCGGATTCCAAAAACTTTTTACGGGAAACCGTTCTTACTTTGAATATTTTTTGCTAAAAAAAGTTCCTCTTTTTATGTATGGAAAGAAACTTCAAAACTTTAAAAATCCTGATTAGTTTTTTTAAGTTTAGCCGTGTTGTCTTTAAGGTTGGCCTTGCTGCGGAGTTTGCTTAAAAAGTTTGTAAACGCCTCATTTTTTTTCACATCCAGCACGGTTTTTCTAAACGTGTCTTTTTCCTTCGTATATTGTTCTTCGTTAATCGGCGTAAGATTATCTAAGTGAAGAATCGCGTAGCCTTTGGCAATTTCAATGGCGCCGCTGATTTTGTTTTGTTCCGTTAAATTAAAAGCCGCGTCTTGAAATTCTTGAGACATGCCGACTGTCTGTAAATACTGGCCGCGGGCAAAACTTTCTGTTGTTTGCAAATTTAAATGAAGGTCTTTGGCAAAGTCGGCAAAATTAAACGAAGGATTGTTTTGGCTGTCCTTGATTTTCTTTAAAGTTTCTTCGGCTTTTGTTTTGGCGAGTTCCTTGGCTTTAGCTGATTTTAAAGTGGTAAAAATCTTTTCGTTCGCCTCTTCAAATTCGGGAATATACGTGTCTTTAATGTCTTTTAACCGCAAAATATACCCACCCTTTGCCGTGCTGGCCACATCGCTGATTTCGCCTTTGTCGAGGAGAAAGGCTTTTTGAAGCACCTCAAAAGGCCAGCCCAATTTCAAATTGGGATTTTCCCGGCTAAAAAATCCGCTTTCATTGATTTTAAGATTATATTTTTCCGCGGTTTTTGTTAAATCTTTTTCATGTTTTAATTCTTCGGAAACTTTTTTTGCCGTATCATCGATTACGCTTTTTGCGTCAGGTTTGGCGTCAGGCGGATAAAGAAATTCGATGGATTCGATATTAACCGCTGGCGGCATGCGAAAGTCTTCTTTGTGGGCGTTGTAATAGTTTTGCGCTTCCGTAAGGCCGGCGGGCACATCTTTTAAATAATCATCGGCCGCGAAAAGAAGGTAACTGATTTGCGCTTTTTCATTTTTCTTTTGATATTCTTTGCGCAGTTCTTCTTCGGAGATGACGCTGACGGAAGATTCCATGTCGAATAATTTTTGAAATACCAAGCTTTCGCGCACGCCTTCTTC
>CAZBRU010000006.1:9306-14587 GCA_964494585.1 uncultured Planctomycetales bacterium | reverse complement strand
GCCGTGCCGAAGACTCCAAAGGAAAGGATGATAATGACGGCAACAACCCAGAGGATTTTTTTGGCGACGCCTTTTTTACGCAGTATTTTCAACATAAGGAAAAGTATTGTATCAAAAAATATCTTAAGAAAAAAGCAAAATTAAAAGAGAAGAGGTAGAATACCTTTATGGCAAGTCAGTCCTATATCTTTACTCCGGCGCTTTTATTGAGCATCTTCTTGGGAATCCTCGCCTTTTTTTTGTGGCGGCGCGCGCGTCAAAATGAATTGCAGCAACACAAGGAGCATCAGGCTTTAATCGAAAGCGAAAAACGTTTTCACGCCATCGCAGACAACACGCCCATTTTGATTTGGATGTGCGGCGTTGACAGGCAGAGCCATTTTTTTAACCGCGGGTGGACGCAATTTAACGGTTTCAGTGAAGAGAGAAATTTGCGTTACGGACGAAATGAAGGCATTCATTTTGGCGATCTTGAGAATTATATGAAATCTTTTTTATCCGCTTTTGACCGCCGGGAAAAGCTCATTAGCGAATACCGTATGCGGCGTTTTGACGGCGAATACCGTTGGATTTTAGAAATTGCGGCGCCCTGGCATGACGGCGAAAATAAATTTGCCGGGTACATCGGCAGCTGTCTTGATATCACAGACCGCAAGCAGGCTGAGGAACAACTGCGTTGGAAAGAAAAAGAATTAAAGGCCGCTAAAGAGTCGGCGGAATTAGCGAACCGCGCCAAAAGTGAATTTTTAGCCAACATGTCGCATGAAATCCGCACACCGATGAACGCGATTATCGGTTTTGGCCAGCTTCTCCAAGCGACAGCGCTCGACAAAAGGCAGATGGATTATCTTTCAACGATTATCGCGAGCGGTAATCATCTTTTGGATATCATCAACGACATTTTGGATATTTCAAAAATTGAATCGGGAAAAATCAGCTTTGAGTCGGTTGATTTTAATTTGAAAACAATTATGGATGATACTTTTAAAATCGTTGCGCCGCGCCTCGAAGAAAAGCCGATTGATTTGTACATACGCATTGCCGAGGGCGTGCCGCTTGATTTGAGAGGCGACCCGACGAAATTAAAGCAAGTTTTGGTTAACTTGCTTGGAAATTCGGCCAAGTTTACGCATCAAGGAGACATCACTCTCGAAGTTTCTGTTGAAAAACTAGCGGCTTCAAAAGAGGATACGCACATTCTGCAATTTTGCGTTTCGGACACGGGAATCGGCATTGCCCCCGACAAAGTTGATTTGATTTTTGAAGCTTTTAGCCAGGCAGATTATTCGACGACCCGCAAATACGGTGGAACGGGGTTGGGGCTTGCCATTTGTAAGACGCTTGTGACGCTTATGAGTGGACGCATTTGGGTTGAATCAAAATTAGGCCAAGGCAGCCGTTTCTTTTTTACGGCGAAATTTCAACCGGGTGAAAAAATCATTGCTGAGGAGTCAACAGAAGTCCTTGCCAAAAGCCGCAATAAAGTGGATAAGGACATATCATGCAAGGGTTTGAAGATTCTTATTGTGGAAGACAGCTTAACCAATCAATTTTTGATCAAAGCTTACTGTGAACGCTTGGGATGTATTGGAGATTACGCCAATAATGGCAAGGAAGCCGTTGAAAAAGTAAAAGCTAACACATACGATCTTTGTTTCATGGATATGCAGATGCCCGTGATGGGCGGGGTGGAGGCGACTCAAATCATTAGAAAAGAAATTTCAGCCTCGCTTCCCATTATAGCGCTCACCGCGGCGGTCACCAAGGAAGACAAAGACAGGTGCCTTGCCGCGGGAATGAACGATTATTTAACGAAACCCATTGATATTTTGAGACTTAAAGAAAAAATTTTGCAGTACACGTCATCATGATGTTATAATTTACTTTACAACTCCTTATTTCTCGGTATAATACCGCTTCTCTAAAGGAAAAATGATGCCGGCACAAAAATTAAAATTAGGTTTACCCAAAGGAAGCCTCCAGGAGGCGACCATCAAGGTTTTTGGACGCGCCGGCTTTAAGGTTTCGGTTTCCGAGCGTTCGTATTTTCCGCGGATTGATGATGTGGAAATCGAGCCTGTGCTTTTACGGGCGCAGGAAATGTCGCGCTACGTCGAGAGCGAGGTTTTAGACTGCGGCATTACCGGTGAAGATTGGATTTTGGAAAATGAATCAAAGGTTGTCCGCTTAGCCGATTTGGTGTATGCCAAACAAAGCACTAATAAGGTCCGCTGGGTTTTGGCCGTGCCGGAAGATTCCAAAATTCATTCCGTCAAAGACCTTGAAGGAAAAAGAATCGCGACCGAACTTGTGAATGTCACCAAAAATTATTTAAAGAAAAATAAAGTCAAGGCGGACGTTGAATTCAGCTGGGGCGCGACCGAGGCAAAGGTGGCAACCGGCCTTGTCGATGCCATTGTTGAATTAACAGAGACAGGAAGCAGTCTTCGCGCTAATAAATTAAGAATTGTGACAACGTTATGCGAGTCGACGACGCAGTTTATTGCCAATCCAAAATCTCTTAAGGACACATGGAAAAAAGATAAGATGGACCAGTTGGTCCTGCTTTTAAAAGGCGCCATTTCCGCCGACAGCATGGTCGGTTTAAAAATGAATATCGAAGAAAAGAATCTCCAAAAAATTTTATCGCTTCTCACTTCACTTAAAAATCCAACCATTTCACAGTTAAGTCAAAAGGGATGGCTTGCCGTTGAAACCGTCATTGACGAAGGCACTGTCCGGCATTTAATTCCTAAGCTCAAGAGTGCCGGGGCGCAGGGAATTATCGAATATTCTCTTAATAAGCTCATCTACTAACCTTCAAAGGAGTGTTTCTATGCCATGCGGGCGAAAAAGAAAGTTGCGTAAAATCAGAACGCATAAACGAAAAAAGCTTCGAAAGTCCCTCCGTCATTTAAAGAAACGCGACCATTAATTCATTGCGGGGTTAGCCGTGAAAAAAAATAACGCAAAAATTATTTTTTGCATATTCGGTGCTTTGTTCTATTTGACTTCGTTTCTGTACGCTGATACACGCTCAGAGGCCCACGGAATTTCTCACTATATCATGGGGTTAGTCCAAGATTGGGATGATGACCCCGCCGCCGCTGTTAAGGAATTTGAAGAAGCCGCGAAGGCGGATAATGCAAATTATGCCGTGCATTTAAGGCTTGGCGCCGACTATGCCCGCCGGGGAGATTACGCTAAAGCCATTCCCGAATTAAGGTTAGCCGGCCAACTCAATCCCCAAGATGTCGAATCCCATTATCTGCTCGCGCTGATTTATTCGACGCAGGAAAAAGATGTCGACAAGGCCGCGGACGAATACGAAATCATCCTCAAGCGCTTCTCTAAGGTTGACCCTCAAAACATCGATGTCTACGGTTACCTCGGACAGCTTTATTATTCGCAAAAAAAATTTGATAAAGCCATTGAAGAGTTTGAAGCCATTTTAACGATTGATGCGAACAACGCGGAGGCGTTTTCTTCTTTGGGGTCTATTTGTCTCGAACGCAAAGAGCGTCAAAAGGCCATGGATTATTTTAAAAAAGCCCTCAATGCCAACCCCGACCACGACAGCAGCCTCAATTCTTTAGGGTATATGTACGCGGAAGACGGAGTCCATTTGGATGAGGCGATGACTATGGTACAAAAGGCCGTCCAAATCAGTCCTGAAAACGGCGCCTATCTTGACAGTTTGGGGTGGGTTTATTATAAAAAAGGAATGAACAAAGAGGCTTTGGAGTTTTTGTCCAAAGCCATTAATGTGTCCAAAGACCCGGTGATCTATGAGCACTTAGGCGAAGTTTATTATAAAATGAATCAGCTGGCCAACGCTGAAAAATCCTGGGAAGAGTCGCTTAAGCTTCATCCCGGCCAAGAAGATCTCATCAAAAAACTTGATAGCCTTAAACAAAACGCTTCCGCCACCGTTAAATAAGTTCTCGCTTGCCCTATGAAAAGTATTCTGCTGTATTCTCCTGCCAAACTCAATTTATCGCTCAAAGTTTTAGGAAAAAGAAAAGACGGATTCCATAATCTCCTGACGATATTTGAACGCGTTGATTTAGTCGATGATGTCCGCTTGACACAACGCTTCGACGGTAAAATTCGTATTTTCTGCCAAGATAAAGATGTTCCAAGGGGCCCTAAAAATCTTATCTACAAAGTCGCTTTGGTTTTGAAAAAGGATTTTGGGATTTTGGAAGGTGTCGATATCAAAATCACAAAACGCATTCCTGTGGCCGCGGGTTTGGGCGGCGGTTCATCGAATGCGGCAACCGCTCTTTTAGGCTTAAATAAACTTTGGAATCTTAAGTTAAATCATTCGAAGCTTCTCTCTTATGCCTCAAGCATTGGAAGCGATGTCGCGTTCTTCTTGTACAACGCAAGTTTTGCCCAAGGAGAAGGCCGCGGCGAGATCGTAAAACCTCTAAAAATGAGGCAAAAACTCTGGCATGTCGTGGTTGCGCCAAAGATTAAAGTCTATTCACGCGAAGTATTTACGAACCTTAAAGCCCCTCCTGCGCTTACTACGAATTTATTGACAAAAGCAAGGACGAATGTTAGTATCCTACGTCGCTTTTTGGAAGAAAATGATTTATCGCAGGCAGGAAAATTTCTTTCCAATGATTTGGAACCGGTGATTTTAAAGCTCCACCCAAGCCTTTTAAGTTTAAAGAAGAACGTTGCGAAATTAAACCCTCACGGCTTTCAGTTTTCGGGAAGCGGTCCCGCTTTTTTTGCTCTGGCAGAGTCGAAAAAGGAAGCCCAATATTTTAGAGGAGTTTTAGGAAAACTCTACGGAAGGGTTTTTGTTGTTCGAACGTTGTAGGCTTAAGCTAAGAGGGGGGAGACATGGAAATCACAGAGGTAAGGATATTTCCAAAAGAAGGCCCGGATAAGAAATTGAAAGGTTACGCGACGGTGACCTTTGATAATGTTTTTGTCGTTCGTAATATTAAGGTGATTTCCGGCTCGAGCGGGCTTTTTATCGCGATGCCCTCGCGCAAGGCCAAGTCACCCTGCCCAAAGTGCAGTTTTAAGAATGAAGTGGGAAGTAGATTTTGTAATAAATGCGGTGGTGCATTTCCGATGCAGGAAGAAAAAGTGGTAAGCGCTTCCGATGTCATAACTTCTGAGCACCGCGACATTGCCCACCCTGTAACTCAGCAATTTCGCGAATCTTTGCAAAATAAAGTTTTGGAAGCTTTCAGAAAAGAAGTAAAGACAAGTTAAAAATTTCTTGCCCGGTAGTGTAATGGTAACACAGCAGAATTTG
>CAZBRU010000006.1:0-9206 GCA_964494585.1 uncultured Planctomycetales bacterium | reverse complement strand
GTGTAATGGTAACACAGCAGAATTTGGATCTGCTTTTCCAGGTTCGAATCCTGGCTGGGCAGTTCTTCGATACGGTCGTTTAAAAACTATGAGACCATTCTACGCCATCATTCTCGCTGCCGGAAAAGGTGTACGGATGAAGTCAAGACTGCCGAAAGTTCTTCATCCGGTAGGCGGCAGGCCGATGATTACTTATACCGCCGAGCTTGCGCGCGGTATTGGTTCTTTGAAAACTTATGTTGTTGTGGGCTACGAGGCTGATTTGGTTAAGGCTTCTTTGGATAAAGATGTTTCTATTGTTCTTCAGAAAAAACTTTTAGGCACGGCCGATGCGATTCGAAACGCGGCAAAACATTTTTCCGGCAAAACCGGTGATGTGTTAGTTTTGTGCGGGGACACGCCGCTTCTGACTAAAGAAACGCTTAAAAATCTTATCAAGGTGCATCAAGCCACAAAGGCTGTGTGCACCGTTCTCACGGCTGACGTGGCAAACCCGGAAGGCTACGGCCGCATTATTCGTCAGGCAGATGAAGTTGTGGCCATTCGCGAAGAAAAAGATGCTGCGTTTGAAGAAAAGCAGATTAAAGAAATCAATACCGGCGTTTATTGCTTTCAAATAAAAGAACTTTTCAAAGTCTTAAAAGATGTTAAACTTAACGCGCGGAAAAAGGAATTTTACCTTACCGATATCGTAGCGCTCTTTTGCAGCCGCGGTCTTTTGGTGGAATCTGTAAAGACAACCGATGCCGCGGAAGCTTTAGGAATTAACACGCGCGAAGATTTGGGCGTAGCTGAATCTGTTGTGCGTCAAAGAATTTTAAAGAAATTGATGCTGGAGGGGGTAACAATCGTTGACCCCAGCACGACGCACATCGACAGTAACGTCAAAATTGCAGCAGATACAGTGATTCACCCTTTCACTGTCATTGGCGCGGATGTTCGCATCGGGACAAATTGTTCGATTGGGCCTTTTTGCAGGATTCGTTGCGGCGTGACACTCGGAAACTATGTTGAGGTCGGAAACTTTACAGAGATTTCACGTTCCAAAGTCGGTGATCACACATTTATGAAACATTTTAGCTTTATCGGTGATGCGCAAATCGGAAAACGCGTCAATATCGGCGCCGGCACAATCACGGCAAATTTTAACGGTAAAGCGAAAAATATAACCAGAGTTGAAGATGATTGTTTTATCGGTTCGGATTCTGTTTTAATCGCGCCTTTAACATTAGGCAAGCGCGTGGTGACAGCTGCAGGCTCGGTTGTGACGAAGGGAAAAAAGATTCCTGACGGTAGTGTTGTGATGGGTGTTCCGGCAAAGGTTGTTTCAAAAAAAATATAGGAGTTTTTATCCATGAATGGGCTTACCATTTTAACGGGCAATGCGAACCCTGCATTAGCCAAAAGTATTTGCGAGAATTTAGAAGCTCCCTTAGGGGAAGTTTTGGTCGGACGTTTTAGTGAAGGCGAGATTCAGGTCCAAATCAAAGAAAATATCCGCGGCAAGGATGTTTTTATTATTCAACCAACATGCACGCCCGTCAATGAGAATTTGATGGAGCTTTTGATTTTGATTGATGCCGCACGGCGCGCGTCGGCCAAACGCATCACCGCGGTCATGCCCTATTATGGATACGCAAGGCAAGATAGAAAAGATCAGCCGCGTGTTCCGATTACGGCTAAGCTCGTCGCTAATCTTATTGTGGCCGCCGGCGCAGACCGCGTTTTAACGATGGATTTGCACGCGAATCAGATTCAAGGATTCTATGATATTCCTGTTGACCATTTATATGCCATTAATATTTTGTGTGAATATTTTGAAAAAAAGAAATTAAAAAATTTGGTTGTGGTTTCACCGGATGTCGGCGGCATCAAAATGGCCCGCGCCTATGCTAAGCGTTTAGGTGCCGGGCTTGCGATTGTCGACAAACGCCGGGACAGCCCCGAGAAAACAGAAGTGATGCATATTTTAGGAAAAGTTAAGGGGATGAACGCGGTTCTCGTGGACGATTTGGTGGCGACCGGCGGCTCCATGATTGAAGCGGTTGAGGCCTTGCATAAAAAAGGCGTGCGGGAAATTTACGCCGCCGTAAGTCACGGTGTGTTGTCCGGAAAGGCGCTTGACAGAATTAAAAATTGCAAGGCGCTTAAGGAACTCGTCATGAGTGACAGCATTCCTTTAAAAAATCCCAAAGCTAATTCTAAAATTCACGTACTCAATGTGGCCCCGCTTTTAGCGGATGCCATTAAACGTATTCATAACGAAGAATCCATCAGTTGTCTTTTTGATGATATCAGGCGTTAATAAAAAAGAAAAAGGATAGGTAACTTAACATGGAACAGATTGAATTGAATGTCGAAGCGAGAGAGCAAGTTGGAGCGAGAAAAATCCGAGGCCTAAGGCGGGCGAACTTTATTCCTGCCGTCGTTTATGGGGGGCGTGAAAAATCCATTCCCCTTCAAGTCGCGCGCCTTAACTTCGAACGCATTGAGCGCGCTCATCGCGGAGAAAGCGTCATTTTTCAGCTTAATGTCATGAAAGGTGATAAAAAGTTTAAGGATTACCCGGCGATTGTCAAAGAAATTCAACGTCATCCCGTCTCGGATAAAATTGTTCATATCGATTTTCATCACATTTCTTTAACTAAAGAAATTGAAGTCAAAGTTCCTGTTCTGGCCAAGGGCGAAGCCATCGGCGTGAAACAAGACGGCGGTTCGCTCGACCACGTGATTTGGGAACTTGAAATCGTGTGTTTGCCCACAAAAATTCCCCACAATATCGAAGTTGACGTGAGTAACTTGAAAATTCATGACACCATTCACGTGAAAGACCTCGTCTTGCCGGAAGGCGTGAAAACAACTCATGACCTTGGGTCAATTGTTTTCTCTGTTTCTCCTCCGATGAAGCAGGTGACACCTGAAGAGGCGGCGTTGGTCAGCTCAGGTCCGATAGAACCCGAAGTTATGAAAGAAAAGAAGAAGGAAGAAGAACTTAAGGCCGGCGGCGAGGCCGCAAAAGAAAAGCCAAAGGCTGAAAGCAAAGAAGGAAAATAAAATTGTCCGCGTCAAAGCTTATCGTGGGTTTGGGCAACCCCGGAAAAGATTACGAATATACACGCCACAATTTTGGATTTATGGCGGTTGCGCGTTTTGCGAAAGAAAAAAAAATTGAGTTTCATAAAAGCAGTTCTTTGAAAGGGTTAGTTGGAAAGGGCAGTATCGAAGGCCAAGACATTTTCTTGCTTTTGCCGATGACGTTTATGAATCATTCGGGTCTCGCGGTGAAAGAATTTTTAAAACAAAAAAATATTGTGCCCGAAAACATGCTTGTTGTCTGCGACGATTTGGATTTACTTTTTGGTCAAATGCGCGTTCGGCCAAGCGGCAGCGACGGCGGCCATAACGGCTTGACTTCGATTATTGAATGCTTAGAAACAAAAGATTTTCCACGCCTAAGGCTCGGGCTCGGGCGGCCGAATCAAAAGGATGATGTCGTTTCTTTTGTTTTATCTACTTTTAACGCGCAGGAAAAAAAAGAATTGAATGCTCCTTTAGAAAAAGCTGTTTTATGTTGTATGAGCTGGTTAACGCAAGGAATGACAAAGACCATGAGTAAATTTAACTGACCAGTCGAAGTTCCGACTGGTCATCCTGAACGAACGATAGTGAGTGAAGGATCTCTTCAGATCCTTCGTCGCTTCGCTCCTCAGGATGGCCAGCCGGAAGAACACTAAGGCTGGCCGAAAGGTGAACGATGAATAAGTATGAACTTGTTGTTTTGGTTAAATCACAAATCACAAATGATGAAAAAGAAGGCATTTTTAAAGTCGCGACAGAGGCCGTAACTAAAAGCGGCGGCAAAGTTATCAACGCCCAGGTGTGGCTCGAAAAGCAGAAACTCGCTTTTGATATTAAGAAATGCTGGGAGGCGACGTATTATTTGGTTAAATTCGAATCGCTTACAAAGGCTATTGAAAAAATTAGGCAGACGGTGCGATTAAACGAGGATGTGTTACGTTTCGCGATTATTAAAGTCGACTAGAGGAGGATAGGGATATGGCGAGTTTGAATAAAGTTTTTTTAATTGGTAATTTAACCAAAGATCCTGAACTGCGCTACACGCCAAACGGCATCGCGGTTGCCACACTGCGTGTGGCCGTAAGCCGTAAGTATAAAGACAGGACAGGCGAAATGAAAGAAGACACTTGTTTCCTGAATGTCAATGTTTGGGAAAAACAAGCCGAGGTCTGTAATCAATATTTGCAAAAAGGACGTCCGGTAATGATCGAAGGGCGCCTTCAATCACGTTCATGGGAAACGGCAGACGGCCAAAAACGAAATACGATAGATGTCAGAGCCGAACGCGTTCAATTTTTAGGTTCAGCCAATAAAGAACCCGCGATGGCCGCTAAAACAGTTGATCATGAAGAAGCAGCTCCCGCAGCCGCAGGCGAACCAGCAGGTGGTGAGGTAAAGTCCGAAAGCGCCGCTTGGGATGAAGAAGAACAAACAGGTTAACATTCAGGATAAATTCAAGGAGGATTACGTTGTTTAATCATTCACGCTCATCATCAGAACGCAGAGAACCATATTCAAGAACATCTTCCGGCGGCGGCAGCGGTGGACGCAAGCCCGCAGGCGGCAAAAGGTCGTCCCGGCCCGCGGGGACAGGAAGATTCCCCTCGCAACGCATGAGATTTCAACTTCCTAAAGACGCGAAGATTGATTATAAAGAGGTCGCGCTTTTGCAGCGTTTTGTAAGCGACCGCGGAAAAATTTTATCGCGCCGTCACTCGGGAATTTCAGCTAAAGAACAAAGGGATATTGTAAAGGCGATTAAAAGAGCAAGATTTTTAGGGCTTTTGACAATCTTAGGCGTAAAAAAGAAATCTTAATTTTTAAAAAAAGGATATTCTCATGATTGAAGTAATTTTATTTCGTGATGTAGAAAAGGTCGGAAAAATAGGGGATGTCGTAAAGGTTAGCGATGGATTTGCCAGGAATTTTCTTTTTCCTCAAAAAATAGCTTATTTGGCAACGGGAGAAAATTTACGAAAAATTGAACAGGAAAAAACCAAGCGTCAAGCCGCTCACGAAAAAGCGCGTGAGGAAGCCCAGGCAGTTGCCGAAAAGTTAAATACGGTTTCCTGCACGATTAGCGTGGAAGTCAATGACCTTGAAAAGCTTTATGGTTCTGTTTCCGAAGCGGACATCGCAAAAGCCTTGGAAGCCGAAGGTTACAAGGTAGACAAAAAATCAATCACATTGGACAGGCCCGTGACAGAGCTTGGAATTTATGAGGCGGGCGTTCAACTTCATCCGCAAGTGACTGCCAAAGTGCGTGTTTGGGTTACCAAAAAATAATTTTTCAAACAGCTTAGCCTTCCCATGCCCAGAGATTCTTTAACATTGCATCAAGATTTTAGGGTTCCGCCGCAGAATACGGAAGCCGAACGTTCCGTTTTAGGAGCGATGCTTATCGATGAAGAAGCGATTGGTACAGCCATTGAAGTTCTCGATGCTTCCTATTTTTACGAAGATGCCCACCAAAAGATTTTTGCCGCCGCGATCGATTTATACAATCACCGAAAAAATGTCGATTTAATCACGATTTCCGATAAATTAAAAAATGACGGCACGCTTGAAAGTATCGGCGGAGTCAGTTATTTGACGCAGCTGGTCGACTTTGTCCCGACAACCGCTAACGCCGAGCATTATGCCCACATTGTCAAAGAAAAAAGCACGCTTCGCCAGCTTATTAAAAATGCCACTCAGATTGTCAGCGAAAGTTATGAGGCAAAAGCAAGCGTTGATGAACTTGTCGATAATGCCGAGCGGCTTATTTTTCAAATCGCGGATTTAAAACAACGATACCGCTCCGTTCACATCAAAGAATTGATTAAAAGCAGCATTGAAACCATTGATCAGCTGTATCAGCGCAAAGAACATATTACCGGAATCGCGACGGGGTATCATGAATTTGATAATATAACGTCAGGTTTACAAAAGTCAGACCTTGTGATTATCGCCGGACGGCCTTCAATGGGAAAAAGTTCACTTGCGGTTTGCATGGGCGAATACGCGGCTGTTGTTAAAAAAATTCCCGTCGCGTTTTTTAGCCTTGAAATGTCCAAGGAACAGCTCGTGCAAAGGCTTTTGTGCTCTCACGCCCGCGTGGATGCCCACAAACTGCGTTCAGGGTTTTTATCGCCCTCCGATTGGCCGCATCTGACAAATGCCGCCGGAAAATTATCCGCCGCGCCGATTTTTATCGATGACACACCATCCATTTCAGCGCTTGAATTGCGTGCCAAGGCCAGGCGCCTGAAAGCCAATGAAGATATTCAGCTTATTGTTGTAGATTATTTGCAGCTCATGCGCAGTTCCTATAAAACTGAAAGCCGTCAGCAGGAGATTTCTGAAATTTCTCGTTCCATAAAAGCCTTGGCGCGTGAACTTGACGTTCCGATTATCGCGATTAGTCAATTGTCGCGTGCGGTTGAAAGCCGCCAGGACCACCGGCCTCAGCTTTCAGACCTTAGAGAGTCAGGCGCGATTGAGCAAGACGCGGATTTGGTTGTCCTTTTAATGCGCGAAGAATATTACAATCCAACCGAAGAAAATAAAGGTATTGCCGATTGTATTATCGCTAAACAACGTAACGGGCCGGTCGGCACGATAAAGCTCTCCTTTATCCGTGAATATATGCGGTTCGAAAATTTAACGCGCGTGGAAGATAATTCTTAAAAAGGTAAATCTTTTTTAAGATTTTTTTGGCATTCGTTGACACCTATGGCATTTCATTTTATAATCCTCACAATGAAAAGAATTCTAACCTTAGCAAGCCTGTGCACGACGCTCTTTCTTTTCCACTCTTTTGTGTATGCAGAAAGCGTTCCTCCACAAGACGCTTCAGCAGCTCCAACAACCGCAGTTTCTTCCCAAAAAACCGTTAAATCAATCGAAATTAAGGGCAATAAAACCATCGGCATCCCGCTCATCCTTTCTAAAATTAAGACACGTGTCGGTGACGCGTATTTAGAGAATGTGATTAGCGATGACCTAAAACGCCTCTATAACACGGGGTATTTTTCGGATGTGAGCGTTGACCGCCAGGATTATGAAGGTGGTTTTAAAGTTGTGATTCTGCTCGTCGAAAAACCAATTGTTGAAAAAATCACTTTCTCGAAGACAAAATTCTTTAACCCGCGCACGTTCCAGATTAAAATCCAAACTAAAGAAGGAAAATTTTTGGACAACAAAACCTTGAAAGACGACGTGGATACCATCAGGGATCTTTACGTGAAAAAAGGTTTAACGTACGCGAGCATAGAGGATGAGGTTAAAATCGATCAAACAACAAACAAGGCAAGAGTCGATTTTAAGATTCAAGAAGGAAAAGGCATAAAAATTCAGAAAATCAAAGTGGAAGGCAATTTGACCTTTTCAGAGAAAAGAGTCGTTCATCTTATGAAAACGCGTTCGGCATGGCTTTTTAATCCAGGCCGCCTTCAGGAAGACACGTTAAAAGAAGACATGGATCGCATCAAGGATTTTTATGAGCAGGAAGGTTTTCCGGAGGCCTCCGCCGATTACAGCCTCCTTGATGATCAAAAAGGCCATGTGACGGTGAGCGTGCACGTTCAAGAGGGCAAGCGGTTTTATGTCGGTGAAATAAAAATCGTCAATAATAAGGTGGTTTCAGCTGATGATATTCGAAAGACTATGAAAGATGTTAAGGAAGGAAAAGTCTTTAGCCGCAACAAATTAGACAGCGATTTGTCCGCTATTCACACGCTTTATTTTGACAAAGGATATATTTTTGCCGAAGTGAAGCAGTCATCTTCTCTTAATCCGCAGACGGGCAAGGTGGATTTGGTTCTGGCGGTTAATGAAGGCGATGTGGCTTACGTTAACAAAATTAAAATCGAAGGCAACGCGCGTACACGCGATACTGTTATTCGCCGGGAACTAAGGATTGCACCGGGTGATAAATTTGACGGGGCAAAACTGCGCCGCAGTAAAGAAAGGCTTAAAGATTTGCAGTATTTTGAAGACATCAATTACGATATTGAAGATACCGCCATCACTAACAAAAAAGATTTGGTTGTGCAGGTTAAGGAAACCAAGACAGGGACTTTAAGTTTCGGCGGAGGTTACAGTACAGTTGATCAAGTCGTCGGATTTGTTGAAATCGAACAGAAAAATTTTGACTTTACCAATTGGCCGACATTTACGGGCGGCGGACAGAATCTGTCCGTTCATGCGGAGGCGGGGTCTATACGCAATAATCAGCGTTTAAGTTTTACCGAGCCCTATATTTTTGACTATCCTGTTTCCGGCGGTTTTGATCTTTATCGCACGCAGCATTCCCAGTCTGAAAGCGTGGGTTATGCCTATGATGAATCTCGAATCGGCGGGGATATTCGTTTTGGCAAACAATTGTCCGAATACCTTTCCGCCGGAACAACGTATCGATTAGAAAATATCGAAATCAGCAATCTTGTGTCAAACGCTTCGGCAGATTTGCAAGCCGAAGTTGGAAAAAATACTGTGAGCACGGTAGGGCTTAGCGTTACCAATGACAATCGTGACAGCCGCATCAGCCCGACCAAGGGCCTTATGCTTAACGGCTCCATCGATATAGCCGGAGGGCCATTGGGGGGTGATAAAGATTTTTATAGGCTCTTTAGCCATGGGAGTTATGATATTCCGATGCCAAAAAACTCCGTTCTTGAGTTTCGGCTGCAAAGTGGTATCATTAAATCTTACGGAAATGCCGAAAATGTTCCGATTTTTGAACGTTTTTTTGCCGGCGGTGCGTACACGATTCGTGGTTATAATGAACGCAAGGTAGGGCCTATAGATACTGTCACGGAGGACCCCCTCGGCGGCGAAAGCACTCTCGTTGGCAATATTGAATACATTATTCCGCTTATTGATTTTGTTAAAGTGGCCACGTTTTATGATGTCGGAAATGTTTGGGCAGATATGAAAGACTTTGGTTCTGGCGGATTCAAATCAGGTGCCGGCTTTGGATTAAGAGTGAAAACTCCCATTGGCCCGATTAATCTAGATTATGGGTTTCCCTTAAATAGCGAACCCGGTGAAGACTCAAGAAGCGGGAAATTTTATTTTAGCGTAAGCCGTGGGTTTTAAACAATTTATAAAGAAAGGAAGTGTTCCGTGAAGACGTTGCGATATTT
>CAZBRU010000005.1:0-23021 GCA_964494585.1 uncultured Planctomycetales bacterium | reverse complement strand
AAGAAACAAACATCCGAAAAATACGACGCCTCGAGTATTCAGGTTTTGGAAGGCCTCGAAGCCGTTCGGCTGCGCCCGGCCATGTATATTGGAGACACCACAAGCCGCGGCCTTCATCACTTGGTTTATGAGGTTGTGGATAACTCCGTTGATGAAACTCTGGCTGGACAATGCGATCTTATTGAAGTTGTCATTAATGCAAACGAAACCATCAGCGTTTCAGATAACGGGCGCGGTATTCCGGTTGATATGCACAAAACCGAAAAGAAACCTGCCGTTGAAGTTGCCTTAACAACGCTTCACGCGGGCGGCAAATTCGATAAACGAACCTACAAGGTGTCCGGTGGCTTGCACGGTGTCGGTGTCAGTGTCGTCAATGCCCTTTCCGACTGGCTTGAAGTTGAAGTCAAACGTGAAGGCAATATTTATCATCAACGTTATGAGCGCGGTAAGACCGCTTCTAAATTAACAACGGTCGGGAAAACCAAAACAACCGGCACCAAAGTCACCTTTAAACCCGACCGGAGCATTTTTAAAGAAATGCACAATTTTTCTTATGATATTTTAGCCAAACGCCTTCGCGAGCTCGCCTTTTTAAATAAAGGCCTCACGATTAAACTCACCGATAAGCGCGGCGATAAAGAAAAAGAAGGTATTTTTAAATTCGACGGCGGCATTGTTTCGTTTGTTGAGCATCTTTCGCAAAACAAGGCCCCGCTTCACAAGGTCATTTACTTTACCAAAGAAAAAGATGGAATTGTCGTCGAGGTCGCGTTTCAATACAACGACGGCTACGCCGAAAATGTTTTTAGTTTCGCCAACAATATCAACACCACCGAAGGCGGAACGCATTTGAGCGGCTTTCGTTCAGCGTTAACGCGCGCCATTAATCAACATGCCAAAAATAAAAATCTGCTCAAGGACAATATAGGGATTTCCGGTGACGATACACGTGAAGGTTTAACCGCGGTCATCAGCGTTAAGGTGCCCAATCCGCAGTTTGAAGGCCAGACCAAAACAAAATTAGGAAACTCTGAAGTTGAAGGTTTAACGTCCTCGATTACCTTTGAAGCCTTGACATCATTTTTTGAAGAAACGCCGAGTATTGCCAATAAAATTGTCGACAAAGTCATTTTGGCCTCACGCGCCAGAGAAGCGGCAAGAAAAGCGCGCGAACTCACGCGCCGCAAAGGTGCCTTAGAAAGCGGCGGCTTGCCGGGCAAGCTCGCGGATTGCTCCGAAAAAGACGCTTCAATGTGCGAACTTTATTTGGTCGAGGGTGATTCCGCCGGCGGCTCAGCCAAGCAAGGCCGTGACAGGACTTTTCAGGCCATTTTGCCTTTAAAAGGAAAGATTTTAAACGTCGAAAAGTCGCGTCTTGATAAGATTTTAAGTAACGAAGAAATTCGTACCATTATTACCGCCCTGGGGACGGGTGTCGGTGAAGAGTTTAATGTTGAAAAATTACGCTACCACAAGATTATTCTCATGTGCGATGCGGATGTTGACGGCTCACACATTCGAACCCTTCTTCTGACCTTTCTGTACCGCCAAATGCTTCCCTTGGTGGAGGGTGGGTTTATCTACATCGCCCAGCCGCCGCTCTATAAAATCAAACGCGGTACCCGCGAAGAGTATATTGAAACCGAACAACAGATGAACAATCTGATTTTGGACTTAGGAAGCGAAAGCCTTAAGCTCTTTCGCATCAAGGGAAATCACGAGTATGCTAACGCCCAATTCAAAGAGATCATCTCCGCGCTGGTTGAGCTAAAACATATCGTAAGTGTTTTTAGCAGACGTGGAATAGATTTTAATAAATATATACAAAATAGTAATCAAAAGACCAAAAAGATGCCACTTTATATGGTAAAAGTGGAGCAGGATACCCATTTTGTATTTGATGACAAAGAGCTTGCGAACCTGACACAAAAGGAAGAGGAAGCTAAATATATTGAGATTTTTGAAGCGGAAGATTTAGAAAATATTGAAAAGCGCCTTGAAAAATTTAATCTTAGCATTCAGGATTTCCCCAAAATCGAAGCTTCCGCGCCTTCTGTGGACGGAGAAGCGAAAAAAGGAAAGAAAAAAGCCAAAGCCAAAGAAAAGGCCGTTGAGTCCAAGCCGCTTTTTGCGGTTGAAAATGAAAAAGACAGGGCTGAATTCTTTTCTTTGCAGGAAACGTTAGAGCACATTAAAGAACAGGCCACGAAAGGCATCCATATTCAGCGTTATAAAGGTTTGGGTGAAATGAATCCCCAGCAGTTGTGGGAAACCACGATGGATCCGGCCCGGCGCACAATTTTAAAAGTCACGTTAGATGATATTGTGGAAGCCGATAAAACCTTCACAACTTTAATGGGTGATGAAGTCGAACCGCGCCGTGAATTTATTGAAACGCATGCGCATGAAGTTAAGAATTTGGATGTATAATATCGTGTCATTGCGAGCGTTTTTTGTGAAGCAATCCTTTTAAAAGATTGCTTCGTCGCATAAGGCACTCCTCACAATGACACATTACAGGAGAAATAAAATTAAATGAAAGATTTCACAGCAAAAGAAAGAATTATTCCCGTCGCTATTGAAGAGGAAATGAAAAATTCCTACCTCTCGTATTCCATGAGTGTTATTGTCAGCCGCGCTTTGCCGGATGTGCGCGACGGACTTAAACCTGTTCACCGCCGTATCTTGTATGCGATGAAGGACCTTAACTTAGAGCATAATAAAGGTTATAAAAAAAGCGCGCGTATCGTCGGGGAGGTTTTAGGTAAATATCATCCTCACGGCGACATGGCGGTTTACGACACCATGGTGAGAATGGTCCAGGATTTTTCTCTTCGCTATCCTTTAATTGACGGGCAGGGAAATTTTGGTTCTGTCGACGGTGACGCTGCCGCGGCCATGCGTTATACCGAGGCTCGAATGGCGGCGATTGCCGAAGAATCACTCGCCGATATCGATAAAGACACGGTTGATTTCGGGCCGAATTTTGATGCGACACTTTATGAGCCCTTGGTTATGCCCTCGGCTATTCCTAATTTACTCATTAACGGCTCCAGCGGAATCGCGGTTGGCATGGCAACCAATATGGCGCCTCACAATTTAGGAGAAGTCGTAGATGGTTTGGTGTATTTATTGGACAGCCCGGAAGCCGCAATCAAAGAACTTACAAAATTTGTTAAAGGCCCTGATTTCCCGACAGCAGGAATCATTTGCGGCCGTGAAGGGTTCACGGATGCCTACAATACAGGCCGCGGTAAGGTTACGCTGCGCGCCAAGGCCTCGATTGAGCGTCAAAAAGGAAATAGAGATTCCATTATCGTAACGGAGCTTCCTTATCAAGTTAACAAAGCGAATCTTATCGAAAATATCGCCGACCTTGTTCAAAATAAAAGTGTCGAAGGAATTACCGACATCAGAGACGAGTCCGACAAAGACGGTATTCGGGTCGTGATTGAGCTTCGCCGCGACGTCGAGCCGCAGGTTATTTTAAATTATCTTTACAAACATACTCAGTTAGAAACAACGTTCGGCATTATCAGCCTGGCTTTAGTCGCCGGCCGGCCGCAGGTTTTAAATTTAAAACAGCTCATGGAATATTATTTGGACCACAGGCGTGTTGTGGTCCGCCGGAGAATTCAATATGATTTGGACCGCGCCTTAAAACGCGCCCATATTTTAGAAGGCCTGCGCATCGCGATAAAGTTTATTAATCAAATTATCAAAATCATCAAATCTTCTAAAAGCACAGCGGAAGCCAAAAAGGCTTTGATGAAAGAGTTCAAGCTTTCCGAAATTCAGGCGCAGGCCATTTTGGAAATGCAGCTCCAGAGGCTTACCGCGCTTGAGCAGGATAAACTCGAAGCGGAATACGCAGAACTTTTAAAAAATATCGAAAATTTCCGCGCTCTCTTAGCTTCGCAAAAAAAGATGGATGAATTGATTAAAAATGAACTCCTGGAAGTCCGAAAAAAGTTTGCCGACGAGCGCCGTACAGAAATCGCGGCCAAGGCTGAAGAAATTGAGGTCGAAGATTTGATTGCCGAAGAAGACATGGCGATTACCATCAGCAATACGGGTTATATCAAGAGGCTTGGTGTTGACGCGTACCGCAAACAAAAACGCGGCGGCAAGGGTGTGACCGCGATGGATACGAAAGAAGAGGATTTTGTAAAAAATCTTTTTGTGGCTTCTTCAAAAGATTATCTTTTGATTTTTTCAACCAAAGGCATTGTGCGCTGGTTAAAGGTTTACGAAATTCCGGTTGTATCCAGAAACGCGCGCGGCAAAGCTATTGTCAATTTGCTTTCGATGGCTAATGATGAGGCCATCAGTTCGATTGTGGCCGTGCGCGAGTTCTCTGATAATCAATTTATCGTGATGGCAACCGCTCAAGGGCTAATTAAGAAAACAAGGCTTTCTGTTTTTAGTAATCCACGTAAGGCCGGCATTGTCGGTATCGGTCTTGAAAAAGGCGATGCCTTAATCGGCACGGCAATCAGCGGCGGCCAACATGACGTTCTTTTAGCAACTAAGGACGGCAAGGCGCTGCGTTTCCCTGAAAAACTTCTGCGCGACATGGGCCGCGGCGCAAAAGGCGTTCGGGGAATCAATTTAGGCAAAGGCGATGTGGTCGTGAGCATGCTCGGTTTTCCGCCGGATATGGAAAAAACAGGCACAACGCTTTTAACCGTGGCGTCGAATGGCTTTGCCAAGCGTTCGCAGTTTTCGGAATACAGAACGCAGTCGCGCGGCGGCAAAGGCATCATCAATGTCAAAGTCACGGATAAAACCGGTTATGTTGTTGGATTCTTAGCCGTTATGCCAGACGATGAAATCATGGCGGTGACCAAACAGGGAATGATGGTGCGGTGCCCCATTAAAGATATCCGTGAAACGGCACGTAACACACAAGGCGTGAGATTGATGTCTTTAGATAAAAGCGATTCAGTCAGTTCCATCGCTCAAATTGCCGCTAAGGATGAGTGAAGTAAAACTTCGACCCCATGGTTTCGCCTACGACGAAACCATCCCGAGCGTAAGCGAGGGATCTGAAATTAAGATTCCTCGGGCTTAACAGCCCTCGGAATCGAAATTTTTGAGAAGCAAAATTTCGACCCCATCGTCTAGCCTGGTCAGGACATGAGCTTTTCAAGCTCAGGACACGGGTTCAAATCCCGTTGGGGTCGTTTTTTCAAACAAAAAGGAGGAGTCATGAGTAAAAAAGTAAAAGTTGTTTTGGTGGCTTGGGCTGTTGTTGCAATGATTGCAAATGCTTGGCTTGTCAAACTCTTGGCACAAGATTCCGGCGACGCGATGCATGGAAGCGATATGATGCGGGGTCCAATGATGAACGCGATGGATAATTCTATGAATCAAATGGACGATATGGATATGAATCAAATGAATGACAATGACAACGATTCGGATGACAACATGAATATGGGCACAGAAGGAACAGGGATGTAGGAGGGAGTAACGCCTGCGAAACTTTTTATAAGGCTGTGTGTTTAATAAAACAGCGGGTGTGGTTTGAAACCCGTATGTTAAAAAACGCACGAAGGAGGGTTTCTATGAAACACAGTAAGATATGGTTAGTAAATTTGTTTAGCTTTTTGGCTGTTGTCTTTCTTGCTTCTGGTGCTTTGGCTCAGCAAGATAGTCAAGATCAAGGAACGTCAGCTACTGGAGCGCCTGAGGCCTCAACAACCGGCCAGCTGCCACCTTCAAAAGAAGAACGGCATGAGCGGTTCATGAAAAACCATCCTGACGCTAAAGAAAAGTTTGAAAAGATGACTCCCGAACAAAGAGCAAAAATGAAAGAGCACCGTAAGAAAAAGAGAGAAGCTCTTAAAGATATGACGCCGGAAGAGCGACAAAAGGCGATGCAGGAACGCAAAGAAAAAAAGGGAAAATTTAAAAGTATGACGCCGGAAGAGCGACACAATAAAATGAAAGAGCGCCATGAAGACAATAAAGGTGAAAGAATGCCCCCGGTGAGAAGGCAAGCAAAGTAAACGCTGGTCAGTCATTAGAAAAGGCCTCCCGCCACGAAACATGGCGGGAGGCCTTTTTGGTTGTGGACAACTCGCTGCGCTCTGTGCTAAAATCCTTGAAATTTAACAAAACAATAACCATTTAGGAAAATATTGGAGGAATTTCATGCTTAAAATTTATGGAGCCGATTTATCATCACCCGCCAATAAAGTACGCTTCGCGGCGAACGCCATAGGCTTACAATACGAATATGTCAAGGTGGATCTCCGGGGAGGAGAACATCAAAAACCGGAATTCTTAAAAGTCAATCCTATCGGAAAAATCCCAGCCATGGATGACGATGGTTTTAAGCTCTTTGAAAGTAACGCCATGATTCGGTATCTGGCCGATAAAAGCAATTCACCGCTTTACCCTAAGGGTTTAAAAGAAAGGGCCACGGTTGACAGCTGGATCGATTTTGGCAGTATGCACGTCGGCGCGGCCATGGCGAAGGTCACGTACAACCGCGTTTTCGCGCCGCGCCGCAATGTCCCAATCGATGAAAATTCAGTAAAAGAAGGCATTTCCTTTCTAGGAAGATTTCTGCCTATTGTCGATGAACAACTGTCAAAAGATAAATTTCTAACAGGAAATAGCATGACTTTGGCTGACATCAATCTTTTGGCTCTCTTAGACCCGGCGGAAGTTTCAGGCGTCGATCTTATGCCTTACAAAAACATCATTCGCTGGCGCAATGATTTAAAGGCAAAAGATTTTTACACGAAATGTTATAAAGAATACGGCGAAGCTTTGATGACCGCGGCAAAGAAATAGTTGATCTAAGCTATGAAAATTGCTCTCATTCAACTTAATGCGGGGCCCGACAAAGAAAAGAATATCGGCCGGGCCTTGCGTTTTGTTTTAAAAGCCATTCAAAATAAAGCGCAGTTTATTCTTCTTCCCGAAATCTTTCATTACCGCGGTCCGTCTTCTCATGTTTCTTCCATCGCTGAATCGATTCCCGGCGAGTCCACTTTTCCTTTCATGCTTTTAGCCCGCGCCCACAAAGTTTATATTCTGGCAGGGTCGGTTTATGAAAAAGTTAAAGGAAAGAAAAAAGTTTTTAACACGTCTGTTCTTATCGGTCTCGATGGGAAAGTACATATCCAGTACCGCAAAATCCATTTATTCAAAGCCTCCATCAACGGTAAAATTATTGATGAATCAAAGATTCAAATGCCGGGCAAATTGCGCATGAGTACAAAAGTGGGCGATTTTAATGCCGGGCTTTCCATTTGCTATGATTTAAGATTTCCTTCGCTTTATAGTGAATATTCAAAAAAGGGCGTCAACATTCTTTGTGTCCCGTCGTGTTTTACGAAAATAACCGGCCAGGCGCATTGGGAGGTCTTGCTGCGGGCGCGAGCCATCGAAAATTTAAGCTACGTGCTCGCGCCCAACCAAGTCGGTAAAAACTATAAAGGAATTTATTCTTACGGAAACAGCCTCGCGGTTGACCCCTGGGGAAAAATCTTGGCCCGCGGCTCCGATATTAAAGAAGAAATTATTTATGCTGACATTGACTTACAAACTGTTTTAAAGTCTAGGAAATTCCTGCCCAATGTTGTCTGCGGTTAAACGTTATTCGGTAAAGGCTTTTCCAGCTTATCGTTTTGTCCCCGGCGTCAATCCTCATCCCGTTGAAGACCCAAGAGGACATTCGTTTGGCAAAGAAGAAACAGCCGCTCAAATTTTAATGGAAGACAATTGGTCCAAGAATGAAGAATATCTTTACGGCATTGATTTATATAATTACGGTTATTGGTGGGAATCGCACGAGGCGTGGGAAGGATTGTGGAAAGAATTTCCAAGAAATGACATTACGGCGCAATTTTTGCAGGGCCTCATAAAAGCTTCCGCCGCTTTTTTAAAATGGCATATGAAAGAACGGGGAGGCGCGGCACTTCTTTTTAGTGAAGCCAAAGGACATTTACAAAAAGCCCGCGCAATAAATCAAGTGTACATGGGAATTGATTTAAAGGGTCATCTTACAAAGCTTGAAAAACATTTTTCGCCAATTCTGCAGAATCCCCCTGAACTTCCCAATCTTTTCATTGATTATCCTTTCATTGAACTGCAAGCGGGCTTATAATGAAAATATTATTTAAAATCAATGTGGAGGCATTATGAAAAATGTTCGCGTGGCTGTCACGGGTGCGGCAGGGCAAATCGGATATGCGCTGTTGTTTCGCATTGCCGCTGGGGAAATGTTTGGAAAAGACACAGAGGTTCATTTACATCTTCTTGAGCTTGAAAGCGCGCTTCCGACGCTCAGCGGCGTTAAAATGGAACTCGATGACTGCGCCTTTCCTCTTTTGAAATCCATCACCTTAACCGCCGATACCAACGCGGCTTTTAAAGATATCGATTGGGCGCTTTTGATTGGAAGTGTGCCTCGTAAGGCCGGGATGGAACGCAAAGACCTTTTAAAAATCAATGGAGGAATTTTTGTTCAGCAGGGAAAGGCGCTGGATTTAAATGCCAAGCCCGACTGCAAGGTCTTAGTCGTTGGAAATCCATGCAATACAAACGCCTTCATCGCAAAATCCGTATGCAAAAAACTTCCGCCGCAAAACTTTTTTGCCATGACCATGCTTGACCAAAACCGCGGCGTAGCTGCGCTTGCCCAAAAAGCGGGCGTAGGTGTCACGGATGTGAAAAACCTTGGCATTTGGGGCAATCATTCTTCGACGCAGTTTCCGGATTTTGTCAATGCGACGATTAAAGGAAAGTCTGTTCCTGAAGTGATTCTCGACCAAAAATGGCTTGAAACCACATTTATTGAAAGTGTTCAGCAGCGAGGCGCCGCTGTCCTTAAAGCACGCGGACTTTCTTCCGCGGCGTCAGCCGCAAACGCGGTTATAGATACTGTTAAGAATTTGGTGAATCCGACGCTCAAGGGAGAATTTTTTTCCGTCGCTGTTTCTTCGGACGGAAGTTACGATGTTCCTAAAGGGCTTATGTTTAGTTTTCCGGTACGATTTGATGGAAACAGGTGTTCTATTGTACAGGGGATTCAGCATAATTCGTTTTGCTGGGAGAAGATTAAGATAACTTTAAATGAACTTCTGGAAGAAAAAGAGGCGGTCAAAGACTTGCTATAAAAAAACGCCCAGATGTTTTTCTGGGCGTAGAGTAGGTGAAGCTTAACCCTTTAGTAAGCTCTCAAACTTCAGCTCATTTCCAATATAACCTACAAACCTTTTGTTGTCAAGCCCCAATTTTCCCCTTCAGATATTTTTCTTAAATTAAAATTAAAATTTGCTATAATGAGCCTCCATGAAAAAATCTAAGTCAAAAAAACCGGCCATAAACCAGGCCAAAGAGCTTGAAATTCTGCGTAAAATCGTTGATTTGACGAGCTCAGAGATTGATTTACACAGGATTTTAAACGAAGTCGTTGGAATTGTCACTGATGTCACGCGTGCCGACTCTGTTTTTATATATCTTTTTGATGTAAAAAAAGAAAATCTTGTTTTGATGGCCTCCAAGATTCCTCATGAAAAAATCTTAGGGAAAGTTAATTTGCGCGTTGGTGAAGGCATTACAGGGTGGGTGGCCCGTGAACATAAGGTGGTTGCTATCAAGAAAGACGCTTCCAAAGATTCTCGTTTTAAACATTTTGATATTTTGCCGGAAGACAAATATGAAGCGTTTTGTTCCGTTCCGATTATTTATAAGAGAAATGTTATCGGCGTCATCAATATCCAGCACAAAAAGCCGCACGAATATCCGGCTAATTCAGTTGCTTTGATTGATACTATTGCGAAACAAGTGGGCGGCGTGATTGACAACGCGAGGCTTTATGAAGAAACCAAGCAAAAGGCATCGCAATTTGACAGTTTAATCAAGGTGAGCAAATCCGTGACGTCAGAACACTATTTAGACGAAATTTTAAATCTCATTGTTGTCGTTACCGCCGAGATGATGGATTCTAAAATCTGTTCCATTATGCTTTTGGATGAAAAAGGCGAAGAATTAGCGATCAAGGCCACACAAAGTTTAAGCGATGATTACAAAAAGAAACCCAATATTAAAGTGAATAATTCTTTAAGCGGGGAAGTCATTAAAACCAAAGAACCGGTGGCTGTTTATGATGTGCGCCGTGAAGAAAAATACGCTTACCGCGATTTGGCCGTCAAAGAAAACTTGACCTCCATGCTTTTGGTGCCGATGATTGTCAAAGACCGGCCGATTGGCATCATCAATGTTTATACCAAAGACCCGCACCATTTTACGCAGGAAGAAATTAATGCCCTTCAAATCATCGCCCATCAAGCGGCTATTGCCGTCGAGAACACAAAGCTCATGGAAGAAACCATTAAAGCGAAAGAAGCTCTTGAAACACGTAAATTAATCGAGCGCGCCAAAGGGATTTTAATGCGCATGAACAATCTTTCTGAAGAAGCCGCCTATCGCCTGATCAATAAGAAAAGTATGGACTCCTCGCGTTCGATGAAAGATATCGCGGAGTCGATTATTTTGATGTCGGAGCTTCAAGGCAACAATCGGGCATAAAATTTTTCTTGACAAATTTTTTTCAAAATGTATACTTAGAGCACATTTAAACCAATGGCGGTTTAAAAAAGATTCAGGACAAAGAAGTCCGACGAGAGATTTGATTCTTCGCCGGATTTTTTGTTTAAAAGGCAAGGGCGCCTTTGTTCCGAATAATATTCGGAACAAAGGCGCCCTCATCTTTTACGAACTCTCCAAAGACACCGGCGTCTTAGAAAAACAATGACGTTTTTAAAAACCATTCACAACAAAAGAAAAGTGGAAAGATGAAAAGAAAAATTGCAATGTTAACGTTAGCGTGTTTCATAAGCGGAAGCTTAGCTTTTGCAAGCGAAACTCATACCAAGACTGCCTTGGATTTTTTGAATGAAAATCCTGTTTTTAAAAATGCCAATGTTTCTGTAACAGGTTCTACCTCTATCTATTCCAAGTACATCTGGCGTGGTATTCGTTTAGATGATGATTGGGTGGCCCAGCCAAGTATTACCATTAACGCGTTTAATGGTTTTAGTTTAAATGTATGGGGCAACTACAATATCTCTAAAGATATTAGTGGAACGAATTCCAATGAAACCGATACCACCTTTACCTATACAAAAAAATTTGAAAATCTTCATCTTGCCGGCATGGGTATTAAACCTATCAGCGTCACTGTCGGACACATCTACTATGATTTTTCAGGAACAGGGTTATTTGCGAAAGAATCCATTTTCGGCCTTGGTTATGACACATTTTTGTCACCGACTCTCACATGGTATCACGATTATAGCCGTGAGAGCCAGGGTGGCGGAGACGGCGATTATTTGGCACTTTGCATGAGCAAAAGCCTCGATCTTATCAAGGATTATGGCATTACTTTAGACTTGAGCGGTCATGTTGGGTACAACAAGCATGGTTTTATTCGTAGCGAAGGAGGAGATGGCTTACTCACAGGCGGGATCACAATTCCGATCACACAAAGTCTAAAATTGTCTCCAACGGTCAACTGGAGTGTCCCATTTGGCAATCTTTCGGAAGACGGTAACGGTAATCAAAAAGAAGAGTTTTTCTGGGGCAGCACGTTAAACTACACGTTTTAAGATTTTAAAAACAGGTTAAATCCTTAAAAGGGAGGAAGAAAAATGAATTCAGGAGATACAGCATGGGTTTTGGCCTCATCAGCTCTCGTTATGTTGATGACGCCTGGATTGGCATTCTTTTATGGTGGTATGGTCAGACGCAAAAATGTTTTAAGCATTTTAATGCAATGCATGATTGTCTTAGGCTTGATTAGTGTACAGTGGGTGCTTTTTGGCTATAGCCTGGCCTTTGCGCCGGGCACGGGCCTTTTAGGAGGCTTGCAGTGGTTTGGTTTAAATGGAGTAGGTTTTGAGCCCAATGCGGATTATGCAGCTACCATTCCTCATCAAGCTTTTATGATTTTCCAAGCCATGTTCGCTATTATTACACCGGCTTTGATTATCGGGGCTTTTGCGGAAAGAATGAAATTCTCGGCTTTCCTCGTTTTTATGCTTCTATGGTCGACGTTAGTTTATGACCCTATTGCCCACTGGGTTTGGGGCATGGGCGGCTGGCTTCGTAATTTAGGGGCCTTGGACTTTGCCGGAGGGACAGTTGTCCACATCAATGCCGGTATTGCCGCTTTAGCAGTAGCCTTGGCAATCGGTAAAAGAAAAAATATTGAAAGGCATGTTCCCGCGCCGCATAACCTCCCCTTTGTTGTGTTAGGAACTGGCTTGCTTTGGTTCGGATGGTTTGGTTTTAACGCAGGGAGCGCCCTTGCCGCGAACGGGTTAGCCACAAGTGCTTTTGTAGTGACCAATACCGCTGCCGCTATGGCAGGTTTGACATGGGCCATGATTGAATGGCTGCGTGCCGGCAAACCAACGCTTTTCGGTTTTTGTTCCGGAGCTGTTGCCGGGCTTGTTGCTATTACACCGGCTGCCGGTTTTGTCAATGTGATCTCCGCTATTATTATCGGAGCTTTAGTCAGTGTATTTTGCTACATTGCCGTTGCCATTATCAAACCAGCCTTAGGATACGATGATTCTTTGGATGCTTTTGGTATTCACTGCGTTGGCGGAATCTGGGGAGCCTTAGCCACAGGCCTTTTTGCGACTAAAATGATTAATCCCGCTGGCAATGACGGCCTTTTTTATGGAAATCCGGGACAATTCATGATTCAGGTCAAAGCTGTTTTGGCGACGCTGATTTATAGTTTTGTCGCGAGCTTTGTTCTTTACAAAATTGTTGATGCTATTTTCGGTGCCCGCGTGACTGAAAAAGACGAAGATGTAGGCCTTGATTTGACTCAGCATCACGAGAGAGCTTATACGGTCTTGGAATAACTTGAATGAGGACGCAACTTACGGAACATTGTGACGTAAGTTGCCGTCCGAATTTACCCCGCCTCTTGTCCCGCCTTTGGCGGGACGGCGGGGTCTAACTCGCACGGTGATTTATGTTCACAACGTTCCATAAATCACGTGCTCGTAAAGAGGAGGAAAAATATCATGAAACTTGTTATTGCCATTATCCAACCGCATAAGCTTGAAGATGTCAAGCAAGCCCTCTATGCGGCTGATGTGAATCTTATTACCGTAAGCGAAGTTTTAGGCCACGGCCAGCAAAAAGGCGTGACCGAAGTCTATCGAGGTGCCAAAGAAACGGGAAATCTTCTTCGCAAAATCCGTCTGGAAGTCGCTGTTAACGACAATTTTGTGGAACCCACCATTAACGCGATTATCAAAGGTGCAAGGAGCGGACAAATCGGTGATGGAAAAATCTTTGTCCTCGATTTGCCCCGCTGCGTCCGTATTCGCACCGGTGAAGAAGGAACCAAAGCCATTGGTTAGAGAATAATTTGTAGGGACTGGTCGCGACCAGTCCCTACAGAAGATCGTTTTTGTCATCGACCGGGAGCATAATTTTATTAATTGACGCTTTTTTGAAAGATTGATAAGATTAGCTCCTTGTCCTTTATAGAAATTTTAAAGATTTTTTAAAATAATTTTTGGTTAAACTTTTAAAATTAAGGAGAAGAGATATGGCTAAAATATCAGGAGTTAAAGACGAGATAGGACTATCCAATCGCTTTAATCAAGCGATGCCAGAGGAGAACGTGATGAAAGAAACAAATGGCGGCAAAGCACAAGCGATTGAAAATCTTTACGGCAGAAATGTTTTTAGTCTCAAGGTGATGAGAAAATATCTTTCGCCTAACGCGTTTAATTCTATCAGCGCGACCATTCGCGAAGGCGGAAAATTAAATCCCGCGATCGCTGAAGAAGTGGCACAAGCGATGAAGAAATGGGCTGTTTCTCACGGCGCGACTCACTACACGCATTGGTTTCAACCCCTCACCGGCCTAACCGCGGAAAAACATGATTCTTTTGTTGTTCCCGACGGTGAAGGCGGAGCGACGTTAGAATTTTCAGCGGATAAATTGATTCAAGGCGAGCCTGACGCGTCCAGTTTTCCTTCCGGCGGTCTTCGTCCCACATTCGAAGCGCGCGGTTATACCGGATGGGATCCGACAAGCCCGGCCTTTATAAAGGAAAGCCCTAAAGGCGCCACGCTTTGCATTCCTACTTATTTCATTGGTTGGAACGGAGAAGCCTTAGATAAAAAGACACCTCTCTTGCGTTCGATGAAATCCTTATCGAAACAAGTGGAACGCTTAGCGAATATTTTAGGAATCAAAGTCACTCAAAAAGCATACGCGACACTCGGCGGCGAGCAGGAATATTTCTTGATTGACCGCAAATATTACAACAAACGCGTCGATCTTATTCAAACCGGAAGAACGCTTTTTGGTAAAGAACCCGCGAAGCATCAGCAAATGGCCGACCATTATTTCGGCGCTATCCGCACCAGCGTGATTGCCTTTATGGAAGACCTAGACCGTGAGATGTGGAAAATTGGTGCTCCGACGACAACTCGACATAACGAAGTTGCGCCGGCACAGTTTGAAGTCGCGCCAATTTTTGAAAATCAGAACTTGGCTGTCGATCACAATATGCTTTGCATGGAAACCATGCAGCGGGTGGCCGAACGCCACGGGTTGGCATGTCTTTTGCATGAAAAACCATTTGAAGGAGTCAATGGTTCCGGAAAACATAACAACTGGTCGATTACCGGGCCGGATGGAAAGAATTGGCTTTCTCCCGGCGCTAATCCGCATGAAAATGAAAGATTCTTAGTCATGCTTTGCACCGTTTTAAAAGCTGTCGATACGTACGCGGATGTCCTGCGCGCGTCGATTGCCTCAGCCGGTAACGATCATCGCTTGGGTTCTCATGAAGCACCTCCAGCAATTATTTCCGTTTATTTAGGAGAGCAATTGACGGATATTATTGAACAGATTGAAAAAGGCGGACAAGCTAAATCCTCCAAGCAGGGCGGGACGCTTGAGGTCGGCGTTGATTCGTTGCCTCAACTGCCTCGTCACTCGTCAGATAGAAATAGAACTTCGCCGTTCGCTTTTACGGGGTCTAAATTCGAATTTAGAGCGGTTGGTTCCGGCATGAGCTTGGCCGGCCCTAATATCGTCTTGAATACGATTGTGGCTGACGCCTTAAATGACATCTGCAGCGAACTTGAGAAATCCAAAAAGGATAATTTAAATAAAGCTGTCCAAAGACTCCTTCAGGAAACCATCAAAAAACACAAAAGAGTTATTTTTAACGGCGACAACTACACCGAAGAGTGGGTCAAAGAAGCTAAGAAGCGCGGGCTTCCAAATATGCAAAAAACACCCGAAGCCTTGGCAGTTTTGAAAACGGATAAAACCATTAAGCTCTTTGAAAGAAACAATGTTCTTTCCAAGAAAGAGGTTATTTCCCGTTATGATGTGTACATCCTGACGTATGAAACGATTCTTAAATACGAAGCGGATTTGATGGTGGATATGGCTAAAACCATGATCTATCCGGCCGTGGTCGAATATCAAAATGAGCTAGCCAAAACAATCGGCGAAGTCGAGTCGATCAATAAAGCTAAATCAAAAGCTTCGAGGGATCTCTTAAAAGAAATCTCAAAGCTTACCGAGGAAACTCTGGAAGCGTCCCAAGGTTTGGCGCAAGCTTCCAAGGGCGCGTCAACGGTGAAGATTACAGAAGGAATGGAAGAACTGCGCGGGATTGTGGACAATCTCGAGCGGTTGGTTCCGGCAAAAAGATGGCCTTTGCCTTCTTATGCGGAGATGTTGTTTATCTATTAAGAAAACGTAACGTAAAATAAGGCAAAGCGGTTAGGGAGTTGTGCTATGATTCCCTAACCGCTTTGTGCTATATAAAAATATGATCCTCATCTTAAAACATATCGCTATTGAAGGCGCCGGAACGATTGAAACATTTTTTGAGTCGCAGGGCTACGACTTTTCTGTGCTTGAACTTTACAAAGGCGAAAAATTACCTTCAGATTTATCAAATCTCGACGCTGTCATTGTCATGGGCGGGCCGATGAATGTGTATGAAGAAGATAAATATCCATTTTTAAAAGCGGAAAATGTTTTTATTCAAAGAATTTTGAAAGAAGAAATTCCATATTTGGGAATATGTTTAGGCGCCCAGCTTTTAGCCAAGGCCGCCGGCGCAAAGGTTACGGCCGCGCCAAAGAAAGAAATCGGCTGGTTTGAAGTTACCTTAACTAAAGACGGCAAGGCTGATCCGCTTTTCAAAGGTTTGCCTCGTGATTTTGATGTTTTTCAGTGGCACGGTGACACTTTTGAAATTCCCGGAAGCGGAAAACATTTAGCGCAAAACAAAGATTGCCCCAATCAGGCGTTAAGAGTGGGAAATTTGGCGTACGGATTACAATTTCATGTTGAAGTGACTGAAGACATTATTAAAGATTGGGTTGAGGCCGATAATCATTTTAAAAATACTCCTGCTGGACGAGAAATGATAAACGAGTACGCAAAAATCAAGAATATTTTTAACCAGCGGGCGGAAGTGGTTTATAAGAATTTCTTAAAAGTCATAGAGTCGAACAGGATCGAAAGCCATGTTTAGAATCGCTCTAGCCCAAATCAATCCTGCTTCGCTCAAATACTTTTGTGTTTGAGCTTCGCAGAGATTTGCGACAAAGGAAATAAATGATAAGAATTGCACTTGCTCAGATTAACACCACCGTCGGAGATATCGAGGGGAACACAAAAAAAATCCTCGAATATATCCGTAAAGCAAGAGCCAAACAAGCGGATATCGTGGCTTTTCCGGAGCTTGCTATTTGCGGCTATCCACCCGAAGATTTACTTTTGAAGAAACATTTCGTGGACGATAACATCAAAGCTCTCAAAATGATTGCTAAGGAAACGCGCGGGATTATTGCGATTGTCGGGTTTGCACACCTCCAGGATAAAAAAATTTTTAACGCCGCGGCCGTTCTTGCGGAAGGAACAATCAAAGGCATTTACAACAAAATGGATTTGCCAAACTACGGTGTTTTTGATGAAAAAAGATATTTTGCATCAGGGGAAAAAAACATGGTTTTCTCTATGGGGACAGAGCGATGCTCTGTCCCCATAGGAGTATTTGGAATTTCCATTTGTGAAGACATTTGGAAAAAAGACGGAGCGCAGAAAGTACAATCGCAAGCCGGCGCCAAAATCCTTTTTAATATTTCAGCGTCGCCGTATTATTCCGGAAAAATGAATGAACGTGAAATGATGTTAAGGGCGCGTGCCAAAGAAAACAAAAGCTTTGTCTGTTATGTGAATCTCGTCGGCGGGCAAGACGAACTTGTTTTTGACGGCGGAAGTTTGATTGTGAATCCAAAAGGCGAAACAGCCGCGCTGGCCCATCAATTTGAAGAAGAATTATTGTTTGCGGATGTTGATTTGGATTTTAAAAAAATATCAAAACATGTTAAAAACGTTAAAACAATTGGCGTTTCAACTGTAGGGAACGGTCGCGACCGTTCCCTACAAAATATTCCAAGGCAAATCGCCCGTCATAAATTAGGCGAGGCCGAAGAAATCTATAAAGCGCTCGTCCTTGGAACGCGTGACTATATTCTGAAAAATGGTTTTAAAAAAGTTGTGATTGGTTTGAGCGGCGGCATTGATTCGGCGCTTGTGGCGGTGATTGCGTGCGATGCGATAGGACGCGATAACGTGACGGGAATTTCGATGCCGTCGCAGTTTTCATCGTCGGGAACGCGCTCTGACGCCAAAAAACTCGCGCAAAACTTGGGAATTCATTTCCGTGAAATCCCGATTGAAGATATTTTTGAGGTTTTTTTAAAAGTTTTTGAGAGCGAATTTAAAGGCGAGAAACGCGGTATCGCGGAAGAAAATATTCAAGCCCGCATCCGCGGCAACATACTCATGGCCTTCTCTAATAAATACGGCTGGCTGGTTTTGACAACCGGAAATAAAAGTGAAATCGCGACCGGCTATTGCACGCTCTACGGCGATATGGCGGGAGGTTTTGCCGTGATTAAAGACGTACCGAAGACTAAAATTTATCAGATCGCGCGCTTTCGAAATAATATTGAGGGAAAAGAACTTATCCCGAAAGATGTTTTTACGCGCGCGCCGACCGCGGAACTGCGCGAGAACCAAAAGGATGAAGATTCGCTTCCTGCGTATCCTGTTCTTGATGTGATTTTGAGGGATTACGTTGAGCTTAATAAAAGCGCGGAAGCAATCACCAAGAAAAATGACAGCGCGGTTGTCAAAAAAGTGATTTCCTTAGTCGATAAAAGCGAATACAAGCGGCGGCAGGCACCGCCCGGGGTCAAAATCACGCCGCTGGCCTTTGGCCGCGACCGTCGATTGCCGATTACGAACAAGTATAAGGAAAGTTAGTGTCATTGCGAGCGAAGCGAAGCAATCCTATTTAGATTGCTTCGTCGCAAAAATCGCTCCTCGCAATGACACATTACGTTTAAAATTGTTGCGAAAATACAAAAAAAAGATAAAATAAAAAGCCATATGATAGAACCTTCCATGAAAAAACAGGCCTGCCTGCCGGCCAGGCAGGGACTTTACGATCCCGCCTTCGAGCATGATTCCTGCGGCGTTGGGTTTGTCGCCCACATTAAGGGAAAAAAATCCCACGAGATTATCCGCGGCGCAATTCAAATGCTTGAAAATTTAAATCACCGCGGCGCCTGCGGCTGCGACCCGCGCACCGGAGACGGCGCCGGAATCATGATTCAAATTCCGGACAGCTTTTTACGTAAAGAATGTCAAAAATTAAATATCACACTTCCTAAAGAAGGCGATTACGGCGTCGGCATTGTCTTTTTGCCGACGGAACTCTCGAACAGAAACACGATTGAAGAGTGGACCGAACATTTGATTCGCGAAGAAGGCCAAACTTTCTTAGGCTGGAGAGAGGTGCCGCATAATGATTCAGAAGTCGGTGATGTGGCCAAGTCTGTTATGCCGGCGTTTAAACAACTTTTTATCGGCCGCGGAAAAGATACATTAGCCGGCGATGCCTTTGAGCGAAAACTTCATGTTATCCGAAAAAGTCTTTTTAACAAAGTTCAAGCCTCGACGTTGGCGCAAAGAAATTTCTATTATTTCTGCAGTTTGTCTTCGAAGACGCTTGTTTATAAAGGGCAATTGATGGCAACTCAGCTTGACCGCTTTTTTGCCGATTTAGCTGATCACACCATGGTCTCCGCGCTTGCGATGGTGCATTCGCGTTACAGCACAAACACTTTCCCGACGTGGGCTTTGGCACATCCCTACCGTATGGTCGCTCACAACGGCGAAATCAATACGCTTCGCGGAAATATCAATTGGATGCATGCCCGCGAAAAACAATTTACTTCAGAAGCCTTCGGAAAAGATACGGAAAAAATTCTCCCCATTGTCGTTCCTCATGGAAGCGACACGGCGACGTTTGACAATGTCCTCGAAATGCTTGTCTTGTCAGGGCGTTCTTTACCTCACGCGGTCATGATGATGATTCCCGAGGCCTGGAGCGGCCATGAAAGCATGGAACAGGAAAAGAAAGATTTTTATGAATATCATTCCTGTTTGATGGAACCGTGGGACGGCCCAGCGTCGATTACATTCTGCGACGGGCGCTATATGGGCGCGGTTTTAGACAGAAACGGCCTTCGGCCTTCGCGTTTTCTGGTGACAAAAGATGACATCGTCATCATGTCTTCCGAAACAGGTTCTTTGCCTGTTCCTCCCAGCAATGTCCTTATGAAAGGAAGATTGCAGCCCGGGAAAATGTTCTTAATCGACACCAAAGAAGGCCGCATTATCGACGACAAAGAACTCAAGCATTTTTACGCGGGCCGCCAGCCCTACGGAGAGTGGCTTAAGACAAATTTAATTGAACTTAACTCTTTACCCGAACCGATGATTGTTCACGGCCTTGATGAAAAAACTTTGCTCGAGCGTCAGCGCGCGTTTGGGTTTACCTTAGAAGATTTGAAAATTATTTTAGAACCCATGGTGACAAACGGCGAAGAAGCCATTGGCTCCATGGGCGCGGACAATCCTTTAGCCGTACTTTCGTATCGGCCGCAGCCTCTGTTCAATTATTTCAAACAACTTTTTGCGCAGGTTACTAATCCGCCCGTCGATGCTATTCGCGAAGAAATCGTTATGGCGGAAGATGTACTGCTTGGAAGCGAACAGAATCTTCTTAGCGAAACACCGCTTCATTGCCACCGGCTTCGCCTGCCGCATCCGGTGATTACAAATAAAGAACTTGAAAAAATCCGTCACGTAAGCCAGGGAAATTTAAAATCCACGACACTCAAAACGCTATTTTCTGTCAAAGACGGCGCCGCGGGACTAGAAAAATCTCTCGAAGAATTATTTAAAGAGGCCGACAAAGCGATTGAAAAAGGTTTTACAATTCTCATTCTCTCCGACAGAGGCGTTGATAAAAATCATATCCCTATGCCGTCGCTTTTGGCGTGTGCCGGACTTCATCATCATTTGATCCGCCGGGGAACGCGCACAAAGGTGAGTTTCGTCGTAGAAACCGGTGAGGCGCGCGAGATGCATCACTTTGCGGTTTTGATTGGATACGGCGCAAACGTGGTTAATCCTTATCTTGCCTTTGAAACCATTGAAAACGAAATAAAAAAAGGACATTTGCCCTCCGATTTAAATTTTGAAAAAGCAGAAAAGAATCTTGTGAAATCCTGCCGCAAAGGGCTTTTTAAAGTCATTTCAAAGATGGGAATTTCGACGATTCAATCCTACTGCGGCGCGCAGATTTTTGAAGCGGTGGGCTTGGGCGAAAAATTGATTCAAAAATATTTTACGGCGACACCGTCGCGCATCGGCGGCATTGGGATTGAAACGGTTGCCGAAGAAATGATCAAACGCCATCAGGCGGCTTTTCCTCCTTACGGGCGACAAGATGCGATGTTGGATATCGGCGGCGATTATTCTTGGCGAAAAGACGGCGAGCATCATCAATATAACCCTGAAACCATCGCGCTTTTACAGCACGCGGTCCGAGTCGGCGATTATCCGATGTATAAAAGATACGCGCAGATTATTAATAATTATAATAAAAATTTAGCCAACATCCGCGGACTTTTAAAATTTAAAAAAGGAAATCCAATTCCTTTAAGCGAAGTTGAACCAGCTTCCGAAATTGTGAAACGTTTCGCGACGGGCGCGATGTCGTACGGCTCCATTTCAAAAGAAACGCACGAAACCTTGGCGATTGCGATGAACCGCTTGGGAGGATTTTCTAATACCGGTGAAGGCGGGGAAGACCCTGAGCGTTTTAAACGCGACCCCAACGGCGACTGGCGCCGGAGCCGTATTAAACAAGTGGCGGCAGGACGTTTTGGTGTGACGATTGAATATTTGGTTAATGCCGATCAACTTCAAATAAAAATGGCGCAAGGCGCGAAACCCGGCGAAGGCGGACAACTCCCCGGATATAAGGTAAGCCGTGAAATCGCCAAAACGCGCTACACAACACCGGGCGTGGGACTTATTTCACCTCCGCCGCATCATGATATTTATTCGATTGAAGATTTGGCACAGCTGATTCATGACCTGAAAAATGCAAATCCCAAAGCTGATGTGAGCGTCAAACTCGTTTCCGAAATCGGTGTCGGCACGATTGCCGCCGGAGTTTCCAAAGGAAAATCCGATCACGTTTTAATCAGCGGATACGAAGGCGGAACGGGCGCCTCGCCCCAGACTTCAATTAAACATGCCGGACTTCCCATGGAGCTTGGCATTGCCGAAACACAGCAAGTGTTGGTGATGAATGATTTGCGCGGCCGCATTCGTGTACAAACTGACGGGCAATTAAAAACAGGACGCGATGTTGTCATTGCCGGAATGCTTGGTGCTGATGAATTTGGATTTTCAACCGCTGCTCTTGTCTCTTTAGGATGCATTTTGCTTCGTAAATGTCATTTAAACACATGTTCCGTCGGTATCGCGACGCAGGACACGGAACTGCGAAAGAAATTTTCCGGCAAACCCGAACATGTGGTTAACTTTTTTACCTTTATCGCCGAGGAATGCCGCGAAATTATGGCCGAACTTGGATTCAAAAGGTTTGATGATTTAATCGGCCACGTGGATATGCTCGAAACTCACGAAGCCATTGAGCATTGGAAAGCGCGCGGACTTGATTTCTCAAATATTTTGCATAAACCGGACGTGCCAAAAGGCGTTGCGATTCGTCATACGACGCGCCAAGACCACGGCCTTGAAAAAGCTTTAGACAATAAGTTGATTGCACTTTCTAAAGAGGCGATCGAAGAGAAGAAACCTATACATTTTGAAACCGAAATTCAAAATATTAATCGTACCGTTGGGACAATGCTGAGCTCCGAAATCGCGCGCCGTTACGGCTTGGCTGGTTTACCTGATGAAACGATTCATGTTAAATTTAAAGGTTCGGCCGGACAAAGTTTCGGCGCGTTTTTGTCGCATGGCGTAACTTTAGAAATTGAAGGCGACTGCAATGATTATGTCGGAAAAGGACTTTCGGGCGGAAAGATTATTGTTTATCCGCCGAAGGAATCAACTTTTATTCCGGAAGAAAATATTTTAATCGGAAATGTTGTGCTTTACGGCGCGATTTTAGGCGAAGCGTATTTTCGTGGACTTGCCGGCGAGCGCTTCGCGGTGCGTAATAGCGGCGTGAGCGCGGTTGTCGAGGGCATTGGAGATCATGGCTGTGAATACATGACAGGCGGCCGCGTGGTTGTACTGGGCACAACCGGCCGAAATTTTGCCGCCGGAATGAGCGGAGGCTTGGCCTATGTTTGGGATGCGGATAAAACTTTTTCAAAGCGCTGTAATCTGGCTATGGTGGATTTGGTGCCGCTTGAAAACGGTGACATAACAGAACTAAAACACCTTGTCGAAAATCATTTTCGTTTCACAGGCAGTACGGTTGCTAAAAAAGTTTTAGACCATTGGAATACAATCCTTCCTCAATTTGTTAAGGTTTATCCGAAGGACTACAGACGGGTGATTGAGGAAGCGGATAAGATTAAAG
>CAZBRU010000004.1:16778-23205 GCA_964494585.1 uncultured Planctomycetales bacterium | reverse complement strand
TCCATAAAGCCGGGCAAATAACTCATCGGGAACCATCCATTCTTCATCCGTTACCCACGACGGCCCATCGAGAGGTGTTCCGACAATATTAGAGCGCGCAATCAAAATAAAACGGCCGTTTTTAAGCAGAAATCCTATATCGATGCACCACGTGCGGCCTGCCTGCCCGACATCGATGTACCAATTGCCCGTTTCTAATCGAACGTCTAAATCAAAAGAGCTACGAGCGTTTTTTCCGTCAAAAATGATAAGACTGACGTCATGGATTCGTAAAATGGCTCTCGCGCCTTCAAACTCTTTTCCTAATTTTCTTTCAATATTTTGAATCGTGGAATTTTGCACTTCCCAATAGGTGTGGAGCCACCAAGGGTCGCGCACTTGAGCGACAATTTTATCTTCGTGGTAACGTTCCGGCAATTCAGGCGGCACCGCATGAGAAATTTCTTGGGGTTCTGCAAAGGCTGTGAACTTGGCTTGAGAGGCTTCTTCAGCAATTGAAGAGACGGAGGACTCCGTAGACATTTTAGACATACGCAAAGGCAAACGGCGGCGTAATTTTCCGGGCAAAGCTTTACTTGAAACCTTTTTCAAAGATTTCACTGAAGGCTTTTTTGCCGTCTGCTTTTTAACCTTTGATATTTTTTTAGAAGATGTCTTGGGCATAAATTTTAAGAAATAAAACGGGGGATTTCTCGCTGCCATCCCCCGGGAGTTTTGACTCAAATGATTTTAGAAACACTGGGCACCTTACATGAACATCATTGCCCTTCGCTTACCGGTTGCGACGGCGCCGCTTCCCCGCCGGCCTGCCCTGATGGCTGAGCAACTAAAGCTTCTTTAAGTTGTTTTTCTAAAACGTCCTTTAATTTTTCAGTTTTTTCAAGTTCCGTTTTCAAGTTAACATTTTCTGTTTTTTGATTTTCAAGCTGACTTTGGACGGCCTGGACTTCTTTTTGTGTTGTACTGCTCGTTGATTCAAGTGATTTAATGCGGCCTGAAGCGGTTTGCAGCTTTTCTTCTTTGTCCATCCTGCTGTAACGCTCTTGATTTAAATCACTGCTAAGCTTTGCGGCCTTCTGATTTTCAACGGCGGCAAACCCAATCGCCCCCACGGCAAAAATCACAAGCCCTATAGCAATTTTGTCTTTCAAAATACTCTCCCCTTACTTTAAATTTTCCATAGGAGCGGCAGAGGTGTTTTGTGCTTTGACCGTTTTTGGCAAAATAACAATTTCAACACGGCGATTTCTTTGGCGCCCTTCAGTGTCATCATTGGAAGCAACGGGATGAAATTCACCGTAGCCTGTCGCCGACAAGCGCGTGGGATCAATGCCCTGTGTATCGGCTAAGTGATGCAAAACGCTCATAGCGCGAGCCGAAGACAGCTCCCAGTTTGATTTCCAACCTGAATGTTTAATGGGCACATTATCCGTATGGCCTTCGATGCCAACGTTTAAATCGCTGACGGTCGTCTTTAAAACATCGGCTACTTTATTTAATTTTCCTAAGGCATCTTCTTTAAGCTTGGCTTTTCCGGAATCAAACAAAACTTCCGAAACAAAGGTAATGACAAGGCCGCGGTCGCTCATACCAACAGCAACTTGCTTGTCAGCAATTTCACGCTGGAGACGCTGTTCAAGTTCGGACTTGGCCCGCTCTAATTCACTAACTTCCCCTTTGAGCTGGGAAATTCTTTCCATATCGGTGCGGCGGCCTTTTTGAAAGATGACGGTGCAACCGGTGAGACTGAAAACAGCGGCGAGAATGAAAATAAATGCACTGTAACCCACAAATCTTGTTCTCATTTAAAAATCCTCCTTTTAAAGTACCTCACATTAACATACGCAAAATTCAAAGTCAAGAATTTTTCTGGTAACCAATAGGCTTTTAACGGGTTATGATTTCATCGCGTTTGGAGCCTATCGAAATATACTTGATTTTGACGTTAACAAGTTTTTCCAGCCGTTCAATATAGCGCCTGGCATTTAAGGGAAGCCTTTTGTACTGACGGATACCGCTAATCGCTTCGCGCCAGCCAGGCATTTCTTCATAAACAGGCACAGCCTTGCTTAAAACCTCAAAATCCATAGGAAAATCTTTTAAAATCTTGCCTTGATAGCGGTAGGCTGTGCAGATTTTTACCTTCTCTAAATCATCTAAGACGTCGAGCTTCATCATGGCAAGTTCATCAGCGCCGTTAATGACAGCCGCATAGCGCACTAAAACGCTGTCAAACCATCCGCAGCGCCGCGGACGGCCGGTTGTGGCACCGAATTCTTTTCCCTTAGTGCGGATTTCTTCCATTAAATCCGCTGAAAATTCTGTCGGAAACGGCCCTTCGCCGACACGTGTCGTGTAAGCCTTCACGGCCGCGACGATTTTGTCAATCTTTGTGGGAGCGACACCGCTTCCGGAACATACACCGCCTACCGTTGAATTAGAGGATGTGACAAAAGGATATGTGCCAAAATCGATATCCAAAAACGTTCCCTGAGCACCCTCAAAAAGAATCGTTTTTTTCTTCTCTATCGCTTCATTTAAGTAAAGCGCCGTATCGCAGACAAAGGGTGATAGCTTTTTTCCATAGTCCAAATATTCATGATAGATATCGCCAAATGTAAAATCATTGCGGTCGTACACTTTTGAAAAAATCTCGTTTTTTTCAGTCAAATTGTCTTCGAGTTTCGCCCGCAGCATTGTAGGATTTAAAAGATCAACCACGCGAATGCCGCAACGTGCAACTTTGTCCGCGTAACACGGCCCGATACCGCGGCCGGTGGTACCGATTTTATTTTTGCGTTTGGATTCGCGAAGGCCGTCCAAAATACGATGATACGGCATCACCACATGCGCGTGGCCGGAAATCCTTAAACCCTTTGAGCCCACCTTAATTCCGCGTTTAGCAAGCTCGCTGATTTCAAGAAGCAACGCCTTGGGGTCAACAACAACGCCATTCCCTATGACACATACTTTATTTTTGTGTAAAATCGCGGAAGGAATCAGATGAAAAACATACTTTTCCTCGCCGACAATCACGGTATGCCCCGCGTTATTTCCGCCCTGATAACGGACGGTGATATCGGCATTCTTAGAAAGGATGTCGATTAACTTTCCCTTGCCTTCATCACCCCATTGCGCGCCAATCACGACAAAATTCATAAGTTCTCGTCCTGTTATTTTTTAGGTTCCATCAAATTGATGATTTCCTGCGCGCTTGTTTTTGGCGTAGGGCCAAAAATTTCTATATTTTCTAAAAGAAAAAGCGGCGCGTAAGAAATCTTAAGCTCGTTCGATAGTTTTATTTTTTCTTCAAAAAGTTTTTGGCCTTCTTCGCCACCAACACATGCCTTGATTTTCTGTGAATTAATTTTATTTTTCGTAAAACAATCCTCAATCCAAAGATTATTGATGTCGCTCAAGCGGCAGGAAAGATAGCCTGAAGCTTGGGCAGGAAAATATTTTTTCGCGCACGCAAACGCTTTATCTTCATTGATTTCGCGGGGCCCGCCGGGACTTAAAAGTTCGCCGGTTTCGGGATTTTTTAGGCCGACAAGTTGAAGACGCGTTTTCATTTTAGTTGTCTTTAATAAATCTTCGAATAATTGAAAGGTTTCCGCGGCGCCATTTTGCGTCACGCCAAAAAATAGATCAAGCTCACCGGGCTTTGCACTTCGATTCAAAAAGTAAGAAACACCGGAAAACGACGGCTTAAGATAATAGTTTTCACCAATTAAATCCGCCATTTGCTTAAACCGAGCGAAGTTAGGATCATTTTCCACATTTTTTGAAAGAATATACGCGGGCAGCATCTCGATACTTAAATCTTTAACGAATTTATTCGCTTTTTCATCACCGGCCGTGAGAGATTCGGTTTCAAGCCCTGGAAAAATCGTTTTCAGACTTCCCGTCACGTATCCCGTATTGCATGTCCGGCAGGTTTTTGGCGTAATGACACTTAAATGAATCTTGGAAGATTCTACAAAAACGCATTTTGACGTGGGCTGGCCCGGATCTTGACACATTCCTTTTAAGCCCGGGGCCTCGCACTGCTGGTTGGAGGAACAGCGAATGGCGACCTGCTTAATATTTTCATCAGCCCCGTACGCAAAAAAATTATTCACACACACAAAAACAACCACACTTAAGAAAATATTTTTCATAAATGTCCTTTTGTTTTGAGCGGCAGGTTAAATGCGGTTACACCTTAATTAATTTTACAAATAAAATGTTTTTGGTTTTACGCAGTGTCTCTAAAACTTTTTCGGAAACCTTGCTGTCGACATTAACAACGCTGATAGCGAGCCCGCCCGCCTTTTCGCGGCCAAGCGTGATGCTTGCGATATTGATTTTGTTTTCAGCCAAAACTGTTCCAATCGCGCCCACAATGCCCGGCTTATCATTATTGTTAATAAAAAGCATATATCCGTCGGGCGTTGTTTCCACGTAGACGTTGTTGATTTTGACAATGCGAGGCTGTTTATTTCCCGACAAAGTACCCCAAAGTGAAAATGTTTCTTTGTCGGTTTTAACAACGAGGCTTAAAAGATTGACAAATTCTCCGTCTTCGCTCGATTGAACTTCTTGAATTTTAATCGCGCGCTCTTTGGCCACATCCACGGCGTTAATAAAATTAACAGTCTCGCCCATAATTGACGACAAAAGTCCGTAAACCATCGACATCGTCAAGGGCGCCGTTTTATACTGCGTAACAATTCCGCTGTAGGTGATTGTAATTTCCTCCATGCGGCCGTTAATGAGCTGACTTGCGAAACGGCCCATTTTTTCAGACAAGTTGATATACGGTGCTAAAACTTTGTACGCTTCAGGGTCAACCGACGGAAAATTGGCGGCGTTCACAATACCTTTTCCTAAAAGCGCGTCGCGAATCGTTTGCGCGATTTCAATAGCGACATTGACCTGCGCTTCCGACGTAGAAGCTCCTAAATGCGGAGTCACAACGCAATTGTCAAATTTTAATAAGGGATGATTGGGCGCTAGCGGCTCGTCACTAAAAACATCCAAGGCGCATCCTGCTATCATTCCTTTTTCTAAAGCTGTGACAAGCGCCGCTTCATCAATAATGCCGCCCCGCGCGCAGTTGATCACGCGCACAGTTTTTTTCATCATCGAAAATTCTTTTTCGCCGATGAGGCTTTTGGTTTCGTTGCTCTTGGGCGTGTGAATCGTGATGTAGTCAGAGCGTTTGAATAAATGGGCAAGCTCGACCATTTCGACTTCCATTTTGGAGGCGATTTCAAGTGAGATAAACGGATCGTAGGCGATGATTTTCATTCCGAAAGATTTTGCCATGCGCGTGATGGTGGAACCGATACGCCCTAACCCAACAATTCCAAGAATTTTTCCATGAAGCTCAACACCCATAAATTTAGAGCGTTCCCATTTTCCGGATTTGAGCGAGGCGTCGGCCTGCGGAATATTTCGTGTAAGAGCTAAAATAAGGCTCATGGTATGCTCAGCGGTTGACGTTGTATTTCCGGCGGGCGTATTCATCGCGACGATTCCCTTGCGTGTTGCCGCCTGCAAATCAACATTGTCGAGTCCAACTCCGGCGCGTCCGATAAACTTTAGATTATCCGCCGCTTCAATAATATCCGCTGTGACTTCCGTGCCGCTACGCACGATTAAGGCATCATAACCTTTAATGATAGATTTAAGCTCGGCAGGTTTTAAACCGTATTTGCAATCGACTTGAAAACCTTTGACGGCTTTTAGAATTTGAATGCCTTCATCCGCTAATTTGTCGCTGATTAAAATTTTTACCATAAAAATCCCTTAAATTCTAGTTGTTAAAAACTTTTTGCGCGGCGGCTACGCCGGCGCCCAGCTCAAATTTATAACCTAATTCTTTTAGGGTTTTCTCGATACATGAAATTCCTGTCAAAATATCATATTCGTCAATGCAGCCCATGTGGCAGATGCGGAAGATTTTTCCCTCAAGTTCAGCCTGGCCGCCCGCTATCGTAATGCCGTGGGTATCGCGCATAATTTTGACAAGTTTTTTTCCGTCAACTCCGCTCGGAACACAAATGGCCGTGACCACATTCGACGCACATGCCGCATCCGCGAAAAGCTTTAAGCCAAGCGCTTTCGCCGCAGCCTGCGTTGCCTTGGCCATCTTTATATAGGAAGCGAACAATTTTTCCAAACCCGCTTCTTTAATCATTTTTAGAGATTCATTCAGGGCAATAATAATGCCAATCGCCGGTGTAAAAGGCGTGTCATTTTCAGCCGCCGCTTTCTTGGCGCCTTTCAAACTGAAATAATATTTCGGCAATTTTGATTTTTCAATCAGCTCACTTGCTTTCGCGCTTATACTAATGAAGCCTAATCCCGGCGGAAGCATGAGCCCTTTTTGCGAACCCGAAACCACAACATCAATATTCCAATTGTCCGTCTGAAGGTCAGT
>CAZBRU010000004.1:10668-16678 GCA_964494585.1 uncultured Planctomycetales bacterium | reverse complement strand
TCGCCGAATTTTCCCATTTCAGCGACAATGACTTTATCACCGGCTGAAAGCAAATTAATAACCGCCGCCTCCATCGCGCCTGTTCCCGACGATGTTAAAATAAAAACATCATTATGGGTCTGAAAAACATATTTCAAACCTTCGGTCGCCTCTTTAAAAATCGCCTGAAATTGCGGCGTGCGGTGATGAATAATCGGCCGGCCCAAGGCTTCGCAGATTTTCGGCGGAAGCTGTGTGGGGCCCGGAGTTAATAAAAGATTTCGTTTCATTTTGAATCCTTGGTGTTAGTTTTAATCGGCAAAACACCTGCCAAATCACCAATCACATTCACCAGCTCTGAGTCAGAAGGTATTACAATCTTCGCATTGTTCTGCAGAGATTTTTCCACCGCTTCAAGTTTCCTTAAAAGCTGGGCATTTCCTACAAAATATTGGTTCGCCGCTTCATTCACAAGCTTAATCGCCTGCGCCTCGCCTTCAGCCGCAAGAATGCTTGCCTGTCTAATCCCTTCGGCCTTTTTTATTTCTGCCCTTTTTTGGCCGTCAGCGACAGTTTCGGTTGCGGTCGCGAAATCGATGGCCGCGATTTTTTCATTTTCAGCTTTGACAACTTTATTCATCGTTTCCTGAACATCTTTCGGCGGGTCGATTTCCTTTAATTCGGTACGGACAATTTCGAGACCCCAATCCTGCGTTTCTTCCGTCAAAATATTATGCAGCTCCCCGTTGATTTTGCCGCGTTCGCTATTCGCTGATTTTAAGGTCATCGTGCCGATAATATTGCGAAGTGTTGTCCTGGCTAAATTCACAATTTGATATTGATAATTATTAACGTTGTACTGGCAGTTTTTTACGCTTTTTTCATCCGGCCTTACTTTAAAATAAACTTGGGCATCCACTTTGGCATTCAAATTGTCGTTTGTAATAATTTCCTGCGGTTCGGCGTCAACCATTTGTTCCGTGATATTGACTTGATGCATCGTTTCGATGACAGGAATAATCCAATGAAAACCCGGTTCCGCGAATCGATTATATTTTCCTAATCGTTCGACCAAACCGCGGTGCGTGGGCCTGACGATGTTTATGCCCATAAAGAAAAAGACAATAGCGGTAAACGTTAAAAGCCCGATTAAAAGTTGTGTGGTTAACATATTTTTCTCCTGTCAGCAGTTATGATGGTTTTGACTTCGCGGCATTCATAAGAACTTCATCAACCAATCCGTAATTCTTGGATTCTTCCGCCGTCATAAAAAAATCGCGGTCGGAATCAGCAACAACTTTGTCAAGCGGCTGGCCGGTGTGTTTTGATAAAATTTTATTCAAATCATCTTTGATGCGTAAAATTTCTTTTGCTTGAATCGAAATATCGCTTGCCACGCCCTGCACACCGCCCCACGGTTGATGAATCATGACGCGAGCGTAAGGAAGGCAATAGCGTTTGCCCTTAGCGCCCGCCGTCAAAAGCACGGCGCCCATACTTGCGGCTTGGCCAATGCAGTACGTGCAGACATCGGGTTTGACAAATTGCATCGTGTCATAAATGGCAAGGCCGGCAGAAACCGAACCGCCCGGAGAATTGATATACAAATTGATATCACGAGTGGCATCTTCGGATTGCAGGAAAAGAAGCTGGGCGATCACGAGATTCGCGATCACATCATCGATGGGCGAGCCGATAAAAATAATTCTTTCCTTGAGCAGGCGTGAAAATATATCGTAGGCGCGTTCGCCGTGCCCGCTTTTTTCGACAACAATAGGAACTAATTGCGATTTGATATCACTCATGCTTTTGTCTCCTCCCATTTGGCTTCTTTTAAAAGAAACGCCATCGCTTTATGATAAATGCTTTCGTTTTTAACAACCGTTAATTTTTCTTCGTCGGCGATTTTATCTAAAATAAAGTAAATTTTCATGTCGCGCTCGGCGGAAGGAAGAAGTTCTTTTCTGGCCTCTTCTTCTTTTTTATGAACCTCGTCATGCGGCACACCTTGACGTTCGAGCCGCTCATGCCACTCGCGCACCAAATAATCAAGCTGTTTATTGACAGCGGATTGCGGAACACTCAACTGCGCGTGTTTTAAAAGATAATCGACAATTTGATTTTCAACATCCATGCGGTTGTGACGGTCCTTGTCGATTTCCATTTGGCGTTTTAAAGAACTCTTAAAGTCTTCAAGCGAAGGATAGCCGACGCTGCGCGCGAAATTGTCATCAACGGTTAATTCTTTGTCTTCACCTTGGCCTTTTTTGACAAATTCCAGCGCCTTACTTAATTCCTCGTCGGTCACGGCGGAAGATTTGCGCGCAACTTTAATATTTTTATAATCTTTAATTTTGACTTCGGGGCGGATATCAAACTTGGCGACAAACGAAAGCGCGCCTTCTTTAAAGGAAACATCGTGGATTTCGGGTAAGTCAATCGGTTCCAACTTTTCTTGTTCGAGCGCCTCTTGATAAGCTTCGGGAATAATCTTTTTGATGGTTTCTTCCTGCGCTATTTTGCCGTACTGGCTTTCGATAATATTGCGCGGAGCTTTGCCGGGCCGATAACCTTTGACGGCTGCCTCTTTACTGATTTCTCCATAAACCTGATCGAGTTTTTGAGTGACTCTGTCTTTTGGAATTTCAAATCTTAATTCACGTTTCGTTGCGTCAACTTTTTTAACTTCGACTTTCATGAAACTGTATTCCTTTCTAAAATTCTACATGGAAAACTTTTCGCCTAAATAAATTTTTCGCGCCTTTGGGTCATTGATGAGCTCTTCCGCCGTACCTGAAATCAAAACCTTCCCTTCAGCAATTAAATACGCGCGGTCGGTAATCGAAAGTGTTTCGCGCACATTGTGATCGGTCAAAAGAATTCCAAGGCCTTTGGCTTTTAAATCCCTGATAATTTCCTGGGCCTCAGCGACTACAATCGGGTCAATCCCCGAAAAGGGTTCATCGAGCAAAATAAACGACGGATTGGTGACAAGCGCGCGCGTGATTTCAAGCCGCCGGCGCTCTCCGCCCGATAATGTATAGGCCTTGCTCTTCGCCAGATGAGCAATATTAAGCTCTTCTAAAAGAGATTGCAATCTTTTTTTTCTCTCTCTTGGGCTAAGATTAAGGGTTTCTAAAATGGCCATGATATTTTCTTCGACAGTCAACTTTTTAAAAACAGATGATTCCTGCGCCAGATAACCCATGCCTAAGTGACAGCGTTCATGAATGGGTTTTTTGGTGATATTCTCCTGATCAAAAATAATTTCGCCTTCATCCGGCGCCACAACACCAACGGCCATATAAAAGGTTGTGGTCTTTCCTGCCCCATTTGGTCCCAAAAGCCCGACGACCTCGGAACGGCGAATCGAAATGCTAAGCCCGTCAACCACCCGACGGCCGCCGTACGTTTTAACTAAATTTCTTGTCTCTAAAAGATACATGTCATTTGCCCTGCATCATCTTTCCAAAAGGCAGGCCGCCGCCTTTTTCTTCCGAATAAAAAACAAGCTTGGGCTGTCCCGTCAAAATAATTGTTCCATCGCCCGCGTTATAAACCGCGCGCTCGGCATACGTCGTATCCTGCCCGTGAATAATCACGACGTTGCCCGCACAAACCAACTGCCTAATCTGTTTTGTTTGGCTGTCAAAATCAATATCCATTTGATCAGCGGTCATTTTCTTATCTTCCTGAATAGCGACAACATTATTATGAAACGTCGCGTGCTGCTCATTGTAGTTGACATTAAGAGGCCCGTCGCATGTTATCGTCACAGGCTGCTGCGGCATTCCTTTTTGAGGTTTTGCCTCAACGTTAACCGTAACATCTTGGTTGAGCTGCGCTGTTTTTAAATTGGGGTGAGCAATCGCGCCCATGCCTTCGGCCGTCATGCCTTCTTTGGTTAAAATAACTTTATCATTTGTCGTCACCAAATCCTGCGTTTTGTGCCAATCCAAAGAGTCTGTTGTCATTTTCGCGCCGCTTTGAGTCGTCACAACGACATCTTTTTCCAAATGCATATCCCCGCTGGCTTTATTTAGAATGCCGCTTTGCGCCGTCAAGTTCATGGGATCTTGGCTGTAGTCACGCGCGTTAACGTCAGTGAGTTTAATGGTGTCGCCGACAACATCCGCGCGGCTTCCTTCCACATTCCATGTTTTCTGCCCGCCATCGCCGTAGCCGGATAAATTAAATCCTTGAAATTGCTGAGGCTCGCTATCTTCGGCAAATGAAGGCAGCACACTTAGCCCAAGCAAAACAGCAATTACGAAAAACTTTCGATAATATTTTTCCATTTTCCCTGACTTTTTAAAATCAATTCCACAACTTCCCGCACCGCGCCCGCGCCGCCGAATTTTTTTGTCGTATAGTGCGCGATCTTTTTTAATTCCGAAACAGCCGCCGGAACAGCCACGGCAAACCCAACCCGTTTTAAAATCTGCAAATCCGGAAGGTCATCGCCCATAAAACACACGTCTTCATCTTTTAAGCGAAACTCTTTCAAAAGATTTTTGTACGCGTCGATTTTAGGATAGGCGTCTTGATAAACTTTGTCGATTTGAAGGTCGTCCGCACGTCCGGCAGTCACGTTCGATGCGCGGGCTGTGATGATGGCTGTTTTTAATCCCGCGCGGCGGAAAAGCACAAGCCCAAAGCCGTCCTGGACATCAAAATTTTTTGTTTCGACGCCGTTATTGTCAAAAATGATTTTTCCGTCAGTCATCACGCCGTCGACGTCCAAAACAAGAGCTTTAATTTTCTTGAGTCTTGATTTCAAACTAAACCTGCTTTGAGCAAATCCTGCACGTCCAAAAGTCCAATCGATTTATGCTCTGCGTCCACCACGGGCAATTCATCGATTTTCTTTTCTTTTAAAATTCGAAGCGCTTCCATCGCAAGCTTGTCTTTGGTAATCGTGATGGGATTCTTGGTCATAACATTTTTAACCTGACGGATTGACAAATCCCTGTCAGTTTCCAAATGCCGGCGCAAATCACCGTCGGTGAGAATTCCGAGAAGCTTTCCTTTTTTATCAACGACACACGCCGAACCGCAGCGCGCGCGGGTTATGGCGAGCAATACATCTTTAACTAACATATTTTCTTTAACACGCGGATAATGATTTCCGGTGCGCATAATATCTTCAACCTTTAAAAGAAGTTTGCGCCCCAAAACACCGCCGGGATGATAAAACGCGAAATCTTCTTTTTTGAAACCTTTTCTGTCAACGAGGCACGCCGCTAAAGCATCTCCCAAAACTAAAATTGTCGTTGTTGAAGCCATGGGAGCCAAACCTAAAGGACAGCCTTCTTTTTTAACAGATGTGTCAAGCGCAACATCGCTGTGCTTGGCAAGCGTGGATTTTAAATTGCCGGTCATGGCAACGATTTTTGCGCCGATTTTTTTAATGAGAGGAAGGAGTTGATTTGTTTCGTCGGTCTCGCCGCTATTCGATAAAACTAAAAGCACATCCTGCTTTGTCACCTGGCCTAAATCGCCGTGAATCGCCTCCGCGCTGTGAATCCAAAGACTCGGCGTACCCGTTGAGGAAAGTGTCGCCGCAATCTTTCGTCCGATGATTCCGGTCTTTCCCATACCGCAAACAATCACGCGGCCGCGGCATTTCGCGATGAGATCAACTGCGATAAGAAAATCTTTATTAAGCCGTCGGCTTAACTCTTGAATAGCCTGAGCTTCGATAGCAATAACTTCTTTAGCGCGTTTGAGTGACATAATCTTTAACCTGGATGCCAATTTTTAGATTGAAGCTTTTTTTGGGCGTCATCATGTGAAATTCCTTTTTTTTGTTTAATCTCTTGCTCTCCATGCTGAAATTTAGCATGTACGTACAAAGCATGAATGACATCATCAATGGTAGCTTTAGATGGCAAAGAATTAATCACATTTCTGGCAATGTCTTTTACAGTCATGATTCCTCCTTTTTAAACTTCTTTGGCTCTTTTTAAAGACATTTAACTACCCCATCAATCTTTTTAAGATCTTTTAAAACACCTTCAAGCTGATTTAA
>CAZBRU010000004.1:0-10568 GCA_964494585.1 uncultured Planctomycetales bacterium | reverse complement strand
AAACTTGAACCGCGTTCGGTTAAAAGAATATTTTTGTTGCCGCGGCTTTCGATTTTTTTCACAATTTCATTCACATCCCACGGCGCTAAAAATTGCCCCTTTTTCACATTAATCACTTTTTTAGAATCCGCGGCAGCCAGAAGCAAATCAGTCTGACGGCACAAAAAGGCAGGAATTTGCAAAATATCCAAAACTTCCTTAGCTTCATTCACATCTTCGACATTATGCACATCGCTTAAAACAGGAACACCAAATCTTTCTTTAACTTCTTTTAAAATCTCCAAACCCGGCCCAATTCCAAGCCCGCGAAATGACGCGCCGGAAGTACGATTGGCTTTATCGAAACTTGCTTTAAAAATAAAAGGAATTTTTAATCGGCTTGCGATGTCTTTAATTTTCTTGGCTGTATCCAAAACAAGTTTGCGGTTTTCAATGACGCACGGGCCAGCGATCAAAACAAACGGGAGATTGTTCGCGATGGAAACGTTTTTAATTTTTATGATTTTTCCCATATTTACCTTTATGCCCATTGCGAGGCCGCTAGGCCGAAGCAATCTTGATTTAGGATTGCTTCGCTTCGCTCGCAATGACACAATGCTCATTTTTTCTTTAAAATACCTTCAACGCGTTTTAAATCTTCCGCCGTATCAACGGCAACGGTATCGTATTTTGTTTCAACGGTTTTAATTTTATAACCCGCCTCCAAGACACGCAGCTGTTCCAATTTTTCCACTATCTCAAGGCGGGATTTCGGCAAATATTTAAACGCCATCAAAAATTCTTTTCGATACGCGTAAAGCCCTAAATGTTTCCAATATGCTATTTCTTTAAAATCTAACTTATCGCGGTTAAACGGAATTCCTGCGCGCGAAAAATACAGCGCAAAATTATTGTCATCAATCGCGACCTTCACGACATTTGGATTGTCGACATCCTTTGGGTCTTCCAAGCGCCTGACAACCGTCGCCATCACGGCTGTTTTATCATCCCGCAGAGCTTTAACCATATCGTCGATCATGGTGGGATGAACAAGCGGCTCATCGCCTTGAATATTAACCACAATATCGACATTTAAATTAGCGACAGCTTCGACAATTCTGTCCGAACCAGAAACATTATCTTTAGACGTTAAAACCGCTTTGCCGCCGAATTTCTTGACAGCGTCTTCAATTCTCTTATCATCGCAAGCCACCATCAAATCGTCTAAAGATTTGGCTTGGCCGGCCTTTTCCCAAACGTGCTGAATAAGAGGCTTCCCTAAAAGATCGACTAAAACTTTTGCTTTAAGGCGCGTCGAATCGTACCTTGCCGGAATAACGCCGATGGTTTTCATTTAGAGGATTTAATTGCGTCAAGCAATTCTTCTTTTTCAACCGGCACGGCACCCATTTTTCCGACCACAACGCCGGCCGCGAAATTCGCGATATGCGCGGCTTCTTGTTTACTCGCGCCTGCGGCTAAGCTTAAAGTAAAAACAGCGATAACAGTATCGCCGGCACCGGAAACATCGTAAACTTCTCTGGCGTGAGTATTAATATGAAACGGCTTTTTCCCTTTTTCAAAAAGACGCATGCCGTGTTCGCCGAGCGTAATTAAAAGAGATTCTAAATTCAAAAATTTTAAAAGTGCCTGTCCGGCTAAATCGACATCTTCTTCTGTTTCTAAACAATCCACATGGACAGCCAAGCGGCGGCCCGCGTTTTGCGTAATTTTTATATTGCGAATGGCATTTTCGGTTTCTTTTTTATTTGGAGTAATCGCCGTGACACCACTGTAAAGCCCAAAATGTTCAACCTTGGGATCAACGGTGATGATTTTCTTTTTTAGTAAAGCAAGCGAACACACTTCGCCGAGCAAGGACGGCGTAATCATGCCCTTGCCGTAATCTGAAATAATAACCGCGTCAAAATCTTTTAAATGTTCTCGGACAAACTTTCTTGCCCTTTCAAGCAAAGCTCCTTCAAGTTCTTTTGTTACTTTTTCGCGGTCCACCCGGACAATCTGCTGGTGGTCGGCAATGATTCTCGTTTTGAGCGATGTGGGTGTGGTTTTGTCAACGAAAAGGCCTTGCGTAGCAATTTTTCGCTGTTTTAGGCTTTTAAGAAGAATTTTTGCCTCCACGTCGGCCCCTATTTTGCCGACAAGGGTGACGTTTGCGCCCAGCGTGCTTAAATTATTGGCGACGTTGGAAGACCCGCCGGGCGTGTAGGAGGCCTCGCCGTTCTGTAAAACAACCGGCACCGGCGCTTCCGGAGAAATACGCGAAACGCTTCCCTTGATGTATTGGTCTAAAATAACATCGCCAATGACAAGGATGCGTTTACCTTTAAATTTGGAAATGATATTGGCGTAATGTGTCATGAAAATTGTAAAGCCTTAAAAGGTTTTGAAGGCAGAGAAAAAATGACAGTGAATCATATCATAGTTTGCGTGGAGCGTCAAATAATTCTCAAGTCGAGATTGTCATAACTTCCTTTATTCGATTAGCTTGCAAGAATTCAGCTTCCAAAAGAAAACGCTTTCCTAAAAAACTGCCCCCCCCTTGATATATGTCCAAAATATTGTATCCTTGCATTGTCGATATTTAAAAATATTCTTGTCGATAAAGGCAAACTGTCCGTAAGGGCAGGGCGCAAAGCTGTAGTCCTTAAACAAGGATGGGCCAGCTGCCGAAACAAGAAATAGCGTGTGAGCATATAAGCCCATTCTACATTAAGGAAAACGTCGAATGGGTTTTTGATTAATATTTGAGACAGAAAGGGGGAAATTAAACCATAGAATAAATAGAGAAATTGGGTAAATTAAGATAGATATTTAACTTTGAAAAGCAAGGAGAAATGAAATGAAAAATTTTACGAGGTTTAGTTCTACGTTGTGTCTGTTTTTATTTATAACAGGAAATACTTATGCCGCGATTATCAATGTTCCGGATCCGACCCATACGCCGCCCATTGTCACCATTCAAGACGGTATCAATGCAGCTGCAAATGGCGACACAGTCCTTGTGGCTCCAGGAACATATCCTGGTATAATTTGGATTGATAAATCCATGACCGTGGTATCTGCCAGCGGACCTAGCGTGACTATTATTGATGGCCAGAATCGCATGCAAGGCATTAGATTTAGTGTCGGCTTAACAAACTCAACTGTCGTAGACGGCTTTACAATTACCCGTTGTACTGCATATGGCCAATACGGCGGCGCTGTCTTGGCGCAGGATTCGTCTCCTGTCATCAGAAATTGTATCATTCAAAATAACAAAACAGCAACCGCTGTCGCAGCCAGAGGAGCAAGCACCATGCTCATAGAAAATTGCATATTAAGAGACAATTATTCTTCCTCTCCAGCTACGCCAAGCGGCGCTGTTTACGCATGGGGCTATTCTTCAAATCATTCTTATGCTAATCCTACCATTGTCAACAGTGTTATCTTTAATAATACTATCGGCGGGTTAACTGTCGATGATTACGCGAATGTCACTGTTAAGAATTGTACCATTGTTAAAAATACATATTTCGGCGTCATTTTTAACAAAGCAATATCAAACAGTTTAAGCATTACTAATTCCATCCTTTGGGACAATGCGCAAAATCTCTTGGGATACGCAAACGTCACTTATACTGACGTTCCGAATTTTCTTGGAGGGATAGGCAATATCAACGCTGATCCGAAATTCGTTGATGAATTAGGGGGCGGCTTCGACTTATTAGATTTTTCACCATGTGTCGATTCCGCGAACGGTGACGTTGCAACATTAACGGATATCAACTATATGTCTCGTCATGATGACGGGGGCGTTACGAACACAGGCTTTGCTTCCATTGAAGGAGCCGTCAACTATGTCGACATGGGTGCTTACGAAAAGCAAAACGATTCTCCGCTTCCCCCTCCACCCAACGGAGGAAAGAAACATATATATAATATGTATGCTTGAAAATAAACTCTTACTTTTTTTAGGAGTTCCTCTTGGAACGCCTTTTAATTATCTTTACAAACAACTTTAAAATAACTTTCAACCTGCAAAGATTCTTAAATCAAAATGCTTGGCGATAAGATTAAAATGCTGGTCTTGGTGCCACAATCTGCATTCATGCACCATGCAGGCAGCGGCAAGCAGCAAATCTGCATTAGGGACAGTTATTCCGTTTCGTTTTAGTACGAAGCCCATGCGGGAGGCCGAGTCCCAGATTTCTTTGTTTAAATCAAGCTCTTTTAAAGCATTTATGTCTTCCTTCAAGTCGTCAAATTCTGCCTGGTTTGAAGCCCCGGACAAAAGTTCTAATTTCGTAAATGGCGTAATGGCGACTTTTTGCTCTAAGATGAGCGTTTCCATGGTGGTTTTTAGTTTTTCCTTGCAGTCTTCTCTTAAGACTTCAATCCATATAGAGCTGTCTATGGCAACAAAGAATTCGGTCATTTAGACCTCATGATTTTAAGGTCCTGATGCGTCAGGCGATGTCCACCCTTTCCTAATCTTCTTGCCAGGCGTTCAAGGCGTTTTTGGCGGATAAAAGCTTCCAGGGATAAATTAATCGCGTCTTTCTTTGTCGATACATGTGACATGTCCATAACCGTTTTAAGCAGAACTTCATCGATGTCTAAAGTTGTTCTCATTTGGCATCCTCCTTATGCATAAGAATATCATATTTCTTATGCATGTCAAGGGCTTTCCAGAATTGAAACAGCAGCCTCAAAAACCTCAGCTGGACTAATGGCTTCAAGGCATTCAAAACCGATCATGCAATTGTGCGCAAGACAGATTTCACAGCCGATCCTTTTGTGGAGAACAACATCGCGCTCGCCCAAAGGGCGCCAGCGCGTGGGGCTGATACCGGGCTGATCCCGCCCAAAGAGAGCGATGACGGAAGCGCCTACGGCAGATGCCAAATGCACAGGGCCGGAATCATTTGAGATAAGCAGCTGGCATTTGCTAAAAATAGCCACAAGCTCACTTATTGAAGTCTTACCAATCAGGCTGATGATTGGTTTCTTAATATGCAAAAAAATTTCTTTAGCGATTTCTTCCGCGTCATTGGCTCCGATCAAAAGAATTTTAAGGAGATATTTTTCCTGCAAAAGATTAATAAGTTCAGCGAATTTTTTTGGAGACCAGCGCCGAGAAGGACAGCTTGCCCCGGGGTGAATCGCCACAACTCTTTCAGATTCATCGACCCCTAAATTTTTTAAAAACTGCTTTGCCCACTCGCGCTTTTCCGGCTTCACGGGAATATGCAGGGGAAATTTTTCCGTGAACGTTCCGGCCACAGGACGTATCGCGTCAAAACAATATTCGCTTTCATGCTTAATCCCCAAAGGCCGTGTGTCGGGAAGGCCGTCGGTTAAAAAAAACCCGAACTTATTATCGCGAAAGCCGGCGCGCTTCGGGATTCCTGCTAAAAAACATAAAATGTTTGTGCGGCGTTTGGTGTGCAAAATAATCGCCGCGTCAAACTTTCTTTTTCTGATTTCGTTGACTAACTTTAAAAACCCAAGGCCGCGATGCGGGCCTTTGCGGTCATCCACGATGACTTCATTGACGGCAGGATTTCCCTGAATAATGTCTTTCGTTTGAGCGGCAATTAATACAGAAATTCGTGAGGAGGGAAATTTTTTTCTTAATGCAGATAAAACTGGAGTTGTTAAAACCACATCCCCAATGCGGTCGGTGCGCACGACGAGAATATTTTTGTAAGATGTATCGGAAGAGGTCATTTTTTTAAGCGTTCTTTCTCTGCAAAAACCCGAAAACTTCCAAATACAGTCTCTAAAACTTCGCTCCAAACAATTTTGTTTTCTTCGTCAAAACGAATCGATGACTCAACTAACTTTTCATTAACTTTAAGCAGCTTGATACCTGTATCAAAACTGCCTGCCGTATGCCCATTTTTATCCGCTTCCTTGCACCACCTGACTTCCCCTTCCATGGGAATTCTTTCCTGACTGGGAAGATAGATTTCTATAAAAAGGCGGTCGCCGGCGTCAAGCTTTTTGCCCGAAGTGAAACATAGGCCCTGCGCGCCGACATTTTTGCTTATGGCAAAATATTTTTGCGGTAGAACTTCACCTCTTTTGCGGTCAACAAGCTGAAATTCCACCTTTGTTTTAAGCTCATAGTTGACCTGAAAATAAATTTTAAGTTCTGTGTCGAAACGTTCGTATTTACGCTTTTCTAATCCCATACTTTAACCAATTGTTTAATTTTACCTAAAAATTTTTCCGTCTCCAAAGGCTTGACAAAAAAAGCCGCCACGCCTTCCATTTTAAACGTGCTTTCCATCTGCTCTTTGGCCGTCAGCATAATGATGTGGGGAATCTTGGCCCCTTTTTCATAGCGGCTTCTTTTGAGTTCCTTTAAAAAGGTGTAACCGTCCATATTGGGCATCTGCACATCAAGAACAATCAAGTCAGGATTAAACTCATCGGCCTTCACGAGCCCTTCTTTTCCATCGAGCGCTGTTTCAACTTCATAATCATTTGTCTTAAGAAGAAAACTGGTGAGCGTTGTTCCCGTCGGGTCATCATCGATAATGAGAATTTTTTTAGGCATGGGTTTCCTTTTTTGTTAATTATTTTTAAGAAGCGAGCTTACAGCCGCGAAAACATCCATGGATTTTATAAATTCCATGCATTCATGAGCGTACGCGCAGCCTGACTTTTCGCATGGCGAGCAGAAAATATTTTTGTACACGATTTTCTTTTTGCTCCCCCACGGCCCGTATTTTTCAAAATCCGTCGGGCCAAAAATCGCCGCAACCGGAATATCCAAATAACTTGCCATGTGCATGACCGCGCTGTCATTCGAGACAACGCATTTGGCTTTTGAAAGCAGTGCGGCCAGCTGAGGCAAAGTCGTCTGGCCGCACGCATCCAGGGCCTTACCCTTCATATTTTTTATTATAGCGCTTGAAACCGTTTTGTCATGCGAATCGCCAACAAAAATAATTTTCACGTCAAAATCGGAAATCAGTTTATCCGCAAGCTCAGCAAATCCTTTTTCGGTCCAACGCTTGGTGTCGTTGGCGGCGCCGGGAGCAATGGCGATAAAAGGGCCGCCTCCGACAGCGTCTTGAAGGAGGCGGCCCACAAAACTCTCATCTTCCTTCGAAAGAAAAATTCCGTAACGCTGATTTGACTCTAAAGGAAAATCCAAAAGTCCTTTGAGGCGGTTTAAGTGGCGCTCACGGCGATGTGTTTTTAACGAAGAATTACTAAATAACGATGTTCGATGGCGCGGTGCAATAAACGCTGGAAAAGCCGTATTACGCAAATCAACAACAAGGTCAAATTTTTCTTTTCTTAAAAGCAGCATCCACGCCACCGTCTTCAAAAAAGATTGATGCTTATCAAAAACCTCAACTCTTTCAAAGTGGGGATTGTTTTTAAAAAGCGCTTCGGCCTTTGGCCCAACGACAATTTTAAAATAAGCTTTTGGAAAATGATGTTTTAAAATATCTATCACAGGGAAAGTTAGAATCACGTCCCCGATATTACTCAAGGAAATGATAAGAATTTTCTTGATTTCTTCTTTATGGGATAAAGTTAAGGACATCATCGACCGTAATGGACTGCATGCACATATTATTGGGACAAGTTAGATTATAACAAGGCGCGCGATTGCATACGACGTCATGCTGCAAAATAATGCTTTTGCCTTTTCCGCGCGGGCCCGTCACCTCGGGACGTGTCGGGCCAAAAAGGCCGATAGTCTTCGTCCCAACGCCGCTTGCGATATGAAGCGGCCCGCTATCGGCGGAAACAACAAGCTCTGCGCGTTTCATAAGCGCCATCAATTCTTTTAAATTTGTTTGGCCGGTCAAAATTACCGGCTTACTTTCAGTTAATCCTAAAATTTCCTGTGCTAAAGCCGTATCGTCCGGACCGCCCACAATAACTACCTTTGCATTTTTTTCCTTGATCAAACGGTTGGCCAAAAGAGAAAAGTTTTCTTTGGGCCAGCGCTTTAAATCCCAGTTTCCGCCGGGATGAAGAACGACAAGAAAATCTTGGTCAGAAATTTCATATTTTGAAAGCAGCGTTTTGATTTTCTCTTCCGCGGCTTTATCAACCCTAATGTCACACGTGCGGTCTTCAACTTTTATTCCAAAAGATTCAATCACATTTAAATAATAATCCGAACGATGCCCGCCGCTAAAAGGTTTTACGATATGGGTAAGAAAAAAACCGCGTCCTTTTTCATCGTATCCAACACGTTCTGGAATACCGGCTAAAAACATAAAAAGCGCGCGCGTGAGCGTGCGGTGCAATAAAAACGCGACCTCAAAATTCTTCTTCTTTAATTCAAAAATCAAATTTAATTTGGCAAAAAGCGTATCATGTTTTCCTTTTTCATCGTAGACAATAATTTCATCGACAAACGATGAGCTTTCCAGAATTTCTTTAACACGCGGCGCGGCAAGGCACGCCACATGGGCACCTGGAAATGCTGCTTTAAGTGCTTTAAAAACAGGAAGTGAAAAAATGACGTCTCCCACCCAGTTGACATTGACGACGAGGATTTTTTGATAACTTTTTGTCATGGCGCGGAAACCGCCTTTTCATAAACAGCGGCAGTTTTCTCGATCATTTTTTCTAAAGAAAATTCACTTTCAATTCTTTGACGCGCGGCATGCCGTATATCGTCCGCCATCTTTTTATTTGTCAAAAGTTGAATAATGGCTTCGCTTAAACTGTCCACATTTCCCGGCGCGACCAACAGTCCGGTCTTGCCGTCAATGATGACATCCGGAATACCGCCGACTCTCGAGGCAACCACCGGCACTCCGACGGACTGCGCCTCCATCATCGAAAATCCCAAACCTTCCTGCAAAGAAGGCATGGCAAAGACATCAAGCACGGGAAGTATTTCCGGAGTAAAATGGACAACATCATGAAACCAGACATGATCTTCGAGTTTCAAATTCTGCGCTAACATTTTAAGTTCCTGCTCGATTCTTCCCGTACCCACAATAAGCAAAAGAGCGTTTGGGACTTTTTCAATAATTCTTCTCATTGCTTTCAAAAGAACGCTATGCCCCTTCTCTTTTGATAATCGGGCGATAATGCCGATGACAACGCGATTATTAACGTGCAATTCTTCACGCTTTGCTTTGCGCGTCGCCTCATCCGCAAAAGGAAATCGCGAGGCGCGCAATCCATGATGCACCAAAATGACTCTTTCAGGCCTTACGCCAAAATCATCAATCAACTGATCCCTGACAGCTTCGCTAATCGCAATGGTATATTTTCCCCAGCAGGGAAATATTCTTCGCACCAAACGTTTTTTGTAAAATCCGTGACATGTCGCGACATAGGGTTTGCCGCTTAATTTACTTAAGAAGAAGCCCAAAACCTGCGTCACGCGCGTCTGACAATGAATAACGTCAATATTGTTTTCTTTGATCAATTTTAAAAGCGGCCCGATGGCGAAATAAATTTTAGGGCTAAGTTCCGACTTTGTGTAAATATTCATCAGTGTGTGAGCCACCCCAAGCGATGTCATCTCATCGACCAGCGCTCCGCCGCCCGTAACCACATAGAGACGGTGCTTGGAAGACAAACCGCGGGCCAGCTTGAAAATGTATTCCGTAATTCCGCCGGTATTCATGTGAGTTGATAAAATCAGGATATTCATTTCTTTATGCTCATTAATTTTTCAATTTCACGCACAATGTTTTCCGGCATGATTTTTTCCATGCAATCGTGCGTTCCGATACGGCAATGCGTGCTATAGCAAGGCATACACGGCAAATTTTCTTTAACGACAATGCTGTATCCGCTTGCTGTCGGTGGTAAATGGCGCCTGGCGTCGGTCGGCCCAAAAAAAGCGATAAACGGCGTCCCAACACCGGCGGCAATATGCATGGGTGCCGAATCGGGCGTGACATAGACACGGCATTTTTTGATAAGCGCGGATAACTGCGACACGGTTGTTTTTCCGACAAAATTGGCAGGCTTTGATTTAACAAGTTCAAAAAGCTCGCGCGTAACTTCTTTATCTTTTTCCTGACCTGTAATCACCACGCGGATATTTTTGCTTGAAAGCATATCGCAAAGCTTCGCCATATGTTTGAGGGGCCAGTTTTTGGTTTCCCATTTCAAAGACGCGGAAATATTTAATCCCACAATGTTCTGATTATTGCCGAGCCATTCGGAATCCAAAAGGTTTTGGATATAACTTTCGTCATCTTTAGACGGCCACAATTCTAAACGCGCCTCTTGAAAAGGGTCTATTCCTAACATTTTCAAAACTTGAAATTGATGCGCCACCGGCGGCATGGGAGTTTTGTCGTCTTTTAAACGATGGTTCAAGAAAAATCCCCACTTACGGTCGTAGCCGTAACTGTCCAAAGGCATTGTTAAAGCGCATAAAGAGTGACTAAAATAATTATTTTGAAAATCGACAGCCTTATCAAAATTAAATTTGCGCAGTTTCGCTGCCAGCGTCAAAATACCCTTTAAACCTTTATCTTTTCCGTTTTTATCATAAACAATGAGTCCGTCGATGTAAGGACAGCGCTGTAAAATCTCTTTGGATTCAATCCCGACAAGGCAGTGAATCTTTGCGTGAG
>CAZBRU010000003.1:2738-23284 GCA_964494585.1 uncultured Planctomycetales bacterium | reverse complement strand
AGTTATTTATTTTTGAAATGGCCAACAATCACGGCGGGGATGTAGGACATGGGCTGAAAATTATTAGAGAAATAAAAAATGTTTCAAAAGAGTTTGATTTCAATTTTGGGTTTAAATTTCAATACCGGGATTTAGACACCTTTATTCACCCTGATTACCGGGGGCGTGAGGATATCAAATACATCAAACGTTTTTCAGAAACGCGTTTAAGCGATGACGCTTTTGAAGAAATGCTCACCGAAGTTAAGGCTCAAGGATTTGTGGCGGTTTGCACGCCTTTCGATGAGGTGTCCGTCGATAAAGTTGTCGATCATGGGTTTGACATCATTAAAATCGCAAGTTGTTCCTTTACCGATTGGCCTTTGCTTGAAAAAATTGTCCAAACCGATTTGCCGGTCATTGCCTCAACCGCGGCCGCGTCTTTGGATGAAATCGATAAAGTGGTCGCGTTTTTTGAACACCGCTATAAAACATTCTGCCTAATGCACTGCGTCGGCGCTTATCCCACGCCGTCAGACGCTCTGCAATTGAACCAAATCGATTTGCTTAAAAAAAGATATCCCGACATCACTGTTGGTTTTTCAACACACGAAGAACCGAACAATCTCGATGCTGTCAAAATTGCCATCGCCAAAGGCGCTTGTGTTTTAGAGCGGCATGTGAATGTCAAAAGCGAAAAATACGGCATCAATGAATATTCTTCAACTCCAGGGCAGATTAAAGAGTGGCTTAACGCCGCTAAGGAGACTTTTAAAATGTGCGGTATCGCCGGCGCGCGCCATGACATTTCCGAGAAAGAACAAAATGACTTGCGCGGCCTTAAAAGAGGTATTTTTGCTTTAAAATCCATTAAGCAAGGCGAAAAAATTTCATCTGACAATGTGCTTTTTGCCATTCCAAATGTCGAAGGCCAACTGCTGGCTAATGACATGTCAAAATATACCGAATACGCGGCGCAGAAAGATATTGAGGAGGGCGCCGCCTGCATGCTGGACGCCCTCGAAGACACCAATCTTCGGGAGAGAGTTTTGGAAATTGTAAAACGTTTCAAAAAGATTATTGTGAAAAGCAAAATTAAGCTTCCTAATAAAATGGAACTCGAATTGTCGCATCATCACGGCATTGAAAATTATTTTGATTGCGGAGCGGCGATTCTCAATTTAATTAACCGCGAATATTGTAAAAAATTAATCATTTTACTTCCCGGCCAGCATCATCCTGTTCACCGCCATGTTAAAAAAGAAGAAACGTTTTATGTTTTATACGGCGATGTCACGGTCAATTTAAACGGCACGGAAATGCTTTTAGCGGCAGGCGAAATGCTCACCGTCGAACGGAATACCAAACACAGTTTCTTTTCGAAAACGGGATGTATTTTTGAAGAAGTTTCGACAACTCATTTTAAAGACGATTCTTACTATGAAGATGAAGAGATTATTAATAACAAAAAAAGAAAAACAGAATTAACGTTCTGGTCGGATTGGCTGGAAAAAGAAATTATTTAACATGATTAAACTTTCCGATTATGTCATGAATTATATTGCCGGTCTTGGCGTCAGAGATGTTTTCATGCTCTCCGGCGGCGGCTCTATGCATTTAGTCGATTCTTTAGGAAAAAATCCAAATTTAACTTATGTGGCCAATCTCCATGAGCAGGCCTGCGCGATCGCGGCGGATGCCTACAGTCAATATACGAACCATTTAGGTGTCGTGCTTGTGACAACCGGACCAGGTGCAACCAATGCGATTACGGGGGTGTGCGCGTCTTGGGTTGATTCCATTCCCGTTTTGGTTATTTCGGGACAGGTCAAACGGGCGGATTTGATGGACAACACAGGCGTGCGGCAAATGGGGCCGCAGGAAGTCGGTATCATTTCGATGGTGAAATCCATTACAAAGTACGCCGAAAGAATTATGGATCCGCTGGAAATCAAATTTCATTTACAAAAAGCAGTTTATTTAGCGCGAAACGGCCGTCCCGGGCCTGTATGGCTCGATATTCCTTTGGATGTCCAAGGAGCGATGATTGATGAAACCGCGCTCAAAGAATTTATTGCGCCAAAAGAAATCCCCGTCGATAATCTATCAAAAAAAATTCAAGATGTTGTCGCGCTGATTAATAAAGCGGAGCGGCCGGTTCTTTTAGCCGGAAATGGAATTAGGCTGGCACAAGCCCAAAATGAATTTTTAAAATTAATCGACGCGCTTCAAATTCCGGTTTTAACCACATGGAAAGCGATTGATCTTTTACCGGAAGATCACGCCCTTTATTTTGGAAGGCCTGGAAGTATCGGCCAAAGAGGCGCAAATTTTATCCAGCAAAATTGTGACTTAATGATGACCATTGGCGCGCGTTTGGACAAAGCGCAAGTGGCGTTCAATTATGAAAATTTCGCGCCGCGAGCAAAAAAAGTCATCGTCGATATCGACGCGTCTGAAATTAAAAAGGTGGATACGGATATCGAGATTCCGTTTGTTTGTGATGCAAGAGTTTTCATAGAAAATCTTTTATCGTGCAAAAACCAATTATTGCAAAAGAAGGATACCTCTTGGCTCAAGCGCTGCAGAGAGTGGAAAAAAAAATATCCGGTTGTATTGCCCGAGTATCGAAATAAAAAGAATTTCGTCAATACCTATGTCTTAATCGATGAGCTTTCGAATCTTTTAGCCAAAGACGATGTGATTGTTCCGGGAAGTTCAGCGAGTTGCAGTGAAATCACGCTCCAGGCGTTTAAAGTAAAGAGAGGGCAAAGGATTTTTAATTCCCCCGGGCTTGGGAGCATGGGGTTTGGTTTGGCCGCGAGCATCGGCGCGTGTATCGCGAGCGGCAAAAAACGGACCGTGTGTTTAATTGGAGACGGAGGCCTGCAGCATAATATCCAAGAACTTGAATTATTGACGCGTTACAATTTGCCAATTAAATTATTTGTCTTAAATAACAACGGCTATGCCTCGATTCGCACAACCCAAAAAAATTATTTTAAGGGACATCTTGTCGGAAGCGACCCAGCATCCGGTGTGACATTGCCTGACACGATTAAAATTGCCAAGGCCTACGGAATAAGAACGGAAAAAATAGAAAATCACGCACAGATTGGTGCGAAAATAAAAACGGTTTTGGAAGGCAATGACCCCGTAATTTGTGAAGTGATGGTCGATTTGGAAATGGTGACCGCTCCCAGAGTAACTTCCGAAGTGAAATCTGACGGAAAAATTATCTCAAAACCCATGGAAGATCTCTGGCCGTTTTTGAATAGAGAAGAATTTAACGAGAACATGATTGTCAAATCTTTGAAGGAATAGCTAGTGTCATTGCGAACGAAGTGAAGCAATCTAAATTAGGATTGCTTCGTCACTTTCCGCCTGAGGTGGATCCGCCTTGGGCGGACGTTCCTCGCCTGTCTGCCGACAGGCAGGCAATGACACGATAATTCATATGAAAATCTTAATCACCGGCGGGGATGGATTTATCGCGCGCAGTTTATTCAAAGGGCTTCAGGGTGAATATTCCGTAACGTCGATGAATAGAGAAAAATTAGATCTTTTAGATTCTAAACAAGTTTTTAAATATATCAAAAATAATTTCTTTGATGTTGTTATTCACGCGGCGACTTATGACACCGCTCCCGTCACGTCCACCAAAGACCCCGCGAAAGTCCTTGAGAATAATTTGAACATGTTTTTTAATCTGGCCCGCTGCCAAGATTGTTTCGGCAAGATGATTTACTTTGGGTCCGGCGCGGAATTCGGCCGTCAATATTGGAAACCAAAAATGAAGGAAGATTATTTTGGGGAGCATATTCCCATCGACGCGTATGGCCTTTCCAAATACATCATGAGCGAGCACGCAGCCGCCAGCCGTAATATTTTTAATCTTCGGCTTTTTGGGGTATTTGGCGAATATGATGATTGGCGGTACCGCTTCATTTCAAACGCATGCTGCAAGGCTGTTTTAAATCTGCCCATTGTCATGAAGCAGAATAAAATTTTTGATTTTTTGTATATCCATGATCTGATAAAAATTGTGAAATGGTTTGTTCAAAATGAACCTCAAAAACATGTGTATAATGTCTGTTCAGGCCAGGCGTATGCATTTAAGGCCTTGGCACAAAAGATTATTTCCGCGGCTTCAAAAAATTTAGAAATCATCGCGGGCACGGACAATCATGTACTTGAATACAGCGGTGATAATTCGCTCTTGAGGTCTGAAGTAAGGGATTTTAAGTTTAGTTCAATTGATGACGCGATTGGCAATATGTATCAGTGGTATGAGGAAAATAAGCACATGCTTAAAAAAGAGGAATTCCATTATTGATTCGCCTTCAAATTGCTCGCCATGAATAGAAAAGGCGAATCAACCCCAGCGTTTCGTTTTGCGAAGCAAAACGGCAAGGGGTTGCTTCAACAGCTATAAAAATGTCTCACAAAAAACCTAATAGTTTGACTATCCACGATTGCATCGCATTTTTAGATAAACAGATCACCAACCCTTCCGTCGGACTGCCGAAAGATATATTTTTCTTTATCAGCCGAAATACGCCGATGGCCAATGTCGATCTCCTTATCAAAGATGAGAAAGGGCGCACGCTTTTAGCCTGGCGTGACGATGAATTCGCGGGAACAGGCTGGCATGTCCTAGGCGGCATCGTTCGCTTTAAAGAAAATTTAACCGACAGAGTGCGTAAAGTGGCCGAAGCAGAAGTTGGCGCGGAGATTCAATTCAATCCTACGGCGCTCGCCGTCAATCAAGTCATTTGCGCGCATGATAACCGGGGACATTTTATATCGATTTTGTATAACTGTTTTCTTTCCGAGAAATATGTCCCTCAAAATAAAGGTTTATCCAGCAAAACTCCCGGTTTTCTTAAGTGGCACGATACGTGTCCAAAAAATTTAGTCAAAGTGCACGAAATGTACCGAAAGTATATCTAAAAAATATTTTATGCCAACCCGCACATGCCGCGTCTGCCATCACGAATTTTTTAAAGAACCCCTCTTGCGTTATAAGAATATTCCGAAAGCCGCTCAGTACTTTCCGGATGCAGAGGCGTTAAAACATGAAAAGGGTGTGAATCTCGAAATTTGTCAATGTTCGAGCTGTGGATTGGTGCAGCTTAACAATGCCCCCGTCGCTTATTATCGAGAAGTTATTCGTGCTGTTGCTTTTTCAGAAGAAATGAGGGCATTTCGTTTACGTCAGTTTAAAAATTTCATCGCAAAATATTCTCTTAAAGATAAAAAAGTAATTGAGATAGGTTGTGGCCGGGGAGAATATCTTTTTCTGATGCAGCAATGCGGGGCCAAGGCCTACGGAATCGAATATTCACCAGCGTCGGTTAAACAATGTCAAAAGGAGAATCTGAAAGTTTCCAAAGGCTTTATTGAAACAAATAATATGAAGCTTAAGAATTCTCCCTTCAACGCTTTTTTTATTTTAAATTTTCTTGAGCATTTACCAAAAATCAATTTAACTCTTCAAGGCATCGCGCACAATTTGACAGATGAGGGCATCGGACTCATTGAGGTTCCTAATTTCGATATGATTTTGAAAAAAAGAATTTTTTCCGAGTTTATCGGCGATCATCTTTTTTATTTTACAAAGGAAACGTTAAAGGCGACATTAGGACAAAATGGTTTTGATGTTCTTGAATGTGAAAATATTTGGCACGATTACATCATTTCGGCAGTTGTCAGAAAACGATCAAGGCTTGACTTATCAGAATTTTATAACGATGAAGCGCGGCTTAAAGAAACATTAATAAAATATATCCGCCGGTTTAAAAAAGTCGCGGTCTGGGGTGCCGGCCATCAGGCCCTTTTTCTTATCGCGGCAACAGATTTGGCCGGCAAAATCGCTTATGTCATTGATTCCGCGCCCTTTAAGCAGGGAAAATACACGCCGGCAACACATATCCCAATCGTTTCTCCCGAGAGGCTCAACGAAGACCCGGTTGACGCTGTTATTGTGATGGCGGCCGGTTACTCGAATGAGGTCGCGAAAATTATCAGACAAAAATTTGACTCAAGAATAAACATTGCGATACTTCGAAATAACGGATTGAAAGTTTTTTAAAGGCCTTTATTATTTTTAAAAATATTAGTAGAGTAATTCAAATTCCGTTGCTATACTAAAAACAATCTTGAGTACATAACAAGGAGGATTCATTATGGGATGCGCAGATATTTCACCACGAAAAGCTACAAACTATCAAGTTGAAGCAAAAGCAGATGTCGATTTCATTAAGGAATCAAAAAATGTAGCCGGAGGCGAGACATTTGGCGTCACCAAGCTTAATGAAGATGAACGAAGAAATTGGCTCAAGAATCACAAACCCGCTGTTTACAATAAAGTCATCCAATACGCCGATAAAGTCAAGCGCGGCGAAAGCATCGCCATCATTCAATTTCAGTACAATTACACCTGCAATTTCAAATGTGAACACTGCTCTATAGATAAATTTTTTATGAAGTCTGCCGATGAGATAGCAAGCGGCCGCAGGTTTTTTAAAATCGAAGATGTCAAAGAACTTTCCCGCCAAGCTGACGCCATGGGGCTTGCCCACTTTGTCATCACCGGAGGCGAACCGCTCATTTTCAGAGATTACGATGCCTTAGTCGAAGCTATAGACCCGAGCAAATTTTATCTTGTTTCGGATTCAAACGGCTGGCTTTTAGACCTTGAACGCGCGAAACATTTAAAGGCCATTGGTATTGATAAGGTTCAGCTAAGCCTTGACGGACTTGACCCGGAGCAGCATGACACGTTTCGCCGCAGGCCGGGTTCGCACGCGAAGGTCATGAGAGCCATCGATGCCTGTAAAGAGGCGGGATTGCATGTCATTCTTTCAACCGTTATGTGGAGAGACAGAGTCCGCTCCCAGGAGTTTATCGATTACTTGGAATTTGCAAAGTCAAAAGGTATCGGGACGTATGTGACTTATGCTAAGCCCGTCGGAAATTATGAAGGGCGATTCGATCAATTAGTTACGATTGAAGACACCAAATATATCATTGCCCTTGAGAAAAAATACGATGTCTTTACTCATCTGACACCCTCTTACGGCCTTGACTTAGGCTGTATCGCGGTTAAAAGAATCTTGCCTGTCACGCGCTACGGCGATGTTCTGCCGTGTCCGTACACTCATGTGTCTATGGGAAACTTTTTCGAGGAATCTTTAAACGACATTGTCAATCGCAGCTTAAAAAATAAATGGTTCTCCTACGAACAGAAGCATGAATGCCTTTGCGGCGTGGATAGAACATTTATTAAGGATGTCGTCACGAAAACCTATAATCGGCCGGTTCCGGTTAGACATACAGACATTTTCACGGATGCGGATTATCTTACGCCGGTACAAAGTACTTCCGGCTCATCGTGTTGCAAGGGCGAAGACGCCACATGCGCAGAACATCCGGCTCCCGCAGTTGCCGTAGCCTCTTAATCGCGTCAAATTCGATTAGCGTCGGTATTTATGCAGAAGACGATTAGCATTGTTTCTCCCTGCTATAATGAAGAAGATAATGTCTTAGAATTTTACCGCCAGATTAAAGATGTCGCTCAAAAGTTCCCCCAGTATCAATTTGAATATATTCTTATTGATAATGCTTCTACGGACAAAACTGTTCCTCTTTTAAAAGAACTCGCCTCCAAAGATAAAAACTTAAAAATCATCGTCAATTCCAGGAATTTCGGGCACGTCCGCTCGCCTTATTACGCGCTTCTTCAGGCCAAGGGGGACGCTGTGGTTCTTCTTAATTCTGATTTAGAAGACCCGCCGCAGTTAATCGAAGAATTCATCAAAAAATGGGAAGAGGGTTTTAAAATCGTTAAATCGGTCAAAACGAACTCCAAAGAAAATCCGCTCATGTTTTTGGTCCGAAAATTCTTTTACTTTCTTTTGGATAAACTTTCCGAAATTAGATTAACCAGAAATTTTAATGGGTTCGGCCTTTACGACAAAGTCGTGATTGATACATTAAGAAAAATCGATGACCCGTATCCGTATTTGCGTGGACTTATTTCGGACATTGGTTTTGAAGCGGCGACTGTCCCTTATGTCAAGCCTATACGAAAAAAAGGCCGCACAAAAAATAATTTTTACACACTTTACGATGTCGCGATTCTGGCTATCACAAATTATTCGAAAGTGCCTTTGAGGCTGGCGACCATTTTAGGATTTATGATGTCGTTTTTAAGTTTATGTGTGGCCATAGGTTACACTGTTTATAAACTTTCTCACTGGGAAGAATTTCGCTTAGGAATGGCGCCTGTTGTCGTCGGAGTTTTCTTCTTAGGTTCGGTTCAGTTATTTTTTATAGGGATTATCGGCGAATATATCGGAAACATTTTTACGCAGGTTAAAAAACGGCCGCTAGTGATTGAAAAAGAACGGATTAATTTCGACTGATTATTTTTAATTGACAACAGGGTTTCTTGGTGTTATATTTCGACCAGTAGTTTAACCTTTTAAGTCGGTCCTGTGAGGCTGGCAAGGGGTAAAATATGAAAAACAATTTTAGTGAAACATATATAAGCCTGGCTTGGAGAAATCCCGAGTCAGGTTATTTTTTTGGCCTATGAATAAGATCCTCGACAAAGAATCCATTCGAAGAACGTTGATGCGCCTGGCCCATGAAATCTTAGAGAAAAATAAGGGCACGGAAGACCTTTATTTAATCGGAATCCGCACCCGCGGTGCCGTGTTAGCCGAACGGCTTAATGAATGCATTAAGCAGATTGAAGGCAAACCGCTCACCTTTGGCGTTCTTGATATCACGCTTTACCGCGATGACTTGGCGCGCGCCGCCAAAAATCCCATTGTGCGCGAAACCTTAATTAATTTCGATATCACGGATAAAAAAATCATTTTAGTCGACGATGTTCTTTTTACCGGCCGTACAATACGCGCGGCCTTTGACGCGCTTGTCGATTTGGGCCGCCCGGCGAGCATTCAGCTGGCCGTTTTAATCGACCGCGGCCACCGCGAGCTTCCGATTCGCGCCGATTATGTCGGGAAAAATATTCCGACTTCTTTGAATCAAGATGTGCAAGTCAGATTAGAGGAAATCGACAAAACAGAAGACGAAGTTATTTTAAAAAATAAGGACAAATGATGGAATGGACAAGACATGATTTGGTGGGCTTAGAAGATTTAACAAAGGAAGAAATTGAGCTTATTTTAGAAACCGGAAAATCCTTTAAGCAGGTTTCAAAACGTGATGTCAAAAAAGTTCCCGCCCTGCGCGGAAAAACCGTCGTCATGCTTTTTGTGGAGCCTTCGACGCGCACACGCATTTCATTTGAATTGGCCGCCAAACGTCTTTCCGCGGATACGCTGAATGTTGCCGCCCAAACAAGTTCCCTAACCAAAGGTGAATCGCTTTTGGATACAGCCAAAAACATCGAAGCCATGAATGTCGACATGATTGTGGTTCGTCACCCCAGCAGCGGCGTGCCGCAGATGTTAGCGGACGCGCTCGAGCCGGGAATCATTAACGCGGGCGACGGCTGCCGTGAGCATCCGACACAAGCTCTTTTAGATATGTTTACTATTAAAGAACGTTTAGGAAGAATTGAAGGACTAAAAGTTGGAATTGTCGGCGACATTCTGCATTCACGTGTCGCGCGTTCTAATATTTGGGGCCTGACAAAATTAGGCGCACAGGTAACGCTCTGCGGCCCGGCGACATTGATGCCGGTTGATATCGAAAAAACAGGCGTTAAGGTGACGTATGATATGGATCATTTGGTAAAAGATTCCGACGTCGTCATGCTTCTTCGCTTGCAAAAAGAGCGCCAGGACGAAAAATTCCTTCCCTCACTGCATGAGTATTCAAAATTATTTTGCTTAACCCGCGAACGCATGAAATATGCCAAAAAAAATGTGCTCGTGATGCATCCCGGGCCGACCAACCGCGGCGTTGAAATTGAAGGCGAAGTCGCCGATGGCGCGCATTCGGTGATTTTAGAGCAAGTCACAAACGGTATCGCGATTCGCATGGCGGTTTTATATTTATTGCTTGGCACCAAAGATCAAATGGAACCCGAAATTTAATAAAGGAAACCCCCGTGTCCCTGCTTATTAAAAACGCGATTATTGTTAACAGCGATAAAATTTCAGAAAAGCCGCAAGACGTTTTAATGGAGCGCGGTGTCATTTCAAAAATCGCGCCTTCCATTTCCGCAAACGGCGTTGAAACACTCGAGGCGCAAGGAAAATACCTTTTACCCGGTTTTATCGATATGCATTGTCATTTGCGCGAGCCGGGCCGCGACGACAAGGAAACCATTGAAACCGGTTCACATTCCGCGGCCAAGGGCGGCTTTACGACAATCGCCTGTATGCCAAACACCAATCCTCCGATTGACAGCACGATGATTGTGGAAGGAATTATTCGCGAAGCTAAACGCGTCGGCATTGTCAACGTGCTTGTGATTGGCGCGATTACAAAGGGGCAAAAAGGCGAAGAATTGGTTAATATTTCCGCGTTAAAAAATGCCGGATGCATTGCCCTTTCCGATGACGGACGGGCGGTCGCGAATTCGCAAATTATGCGCCGCGCCATGGAATATTCCAAAATGGTCGGAATTCTATTAATTGAACACTGTGAAGACCCGAGTTTTCACGGCGGCGTGATGAATGAAAGCTTTACCTCAACCTTGCTTGGATTAAAGGGAAGTCCGGATGCCGCCGAAACAATTATTGTGGCGCGCGATATTGAGCTTGCCAGATATTTAGATACGAGAATTCATTTAGCGCATATGAGCACAAAACGTTCGGTTGAACTCATTCGTTTCGCGAAAAGTCAGGGCATCAAAGTCACGGCGGAGGCGTGCCCGCATCATTTTTCACTCACTGATGAGGCGGCAAAATTTTATGACACAAACACAAAGGTTAATCCGCCGCTTCGCACCAAAGACGACGTGGAAGCCATTAAAGAAGGCTTAAAAGACGGCACGATTGACTGTATTTCAACCGACCACGCGCCGCACACCAAGGAAGAAAAGGAACTTGAATACGACCACGCGCCCTTTGGCATGATTGGGTTTGAGACGGCTTTTGGAATTGCCATGAAAGAGCTCGTTTTAAAAAAAGTTTTGACACTTCCAAAGTTAGTTGAGAAAATGTCTGGCATGCCGGCCTGCATTTTTGGCCTTGAGAAAAAGGGTGTCATTAAAGAAGGCAAAGACGCTGACTGTGTTTTAGTCGACCTTGAAAGCGAGTGGACCTTTAAAAAAGAGGACATCGCTTCAAAATCTAAGAATTCACCTTTTATCGGGCAGACGTTTAAAGGACAGGTTGTGGCAACAGTTTGTGCCGGTAAAGTTGTGTATCAAAGTTAAGATACGAGCGAAAAAAAGGCCCAAAAAGAACAGTTGAATTTTTTTTAAGGCGGGAGTCAGGTTATTGGGAGGGGAAAAGCCTGGTAGCTTAGACAAACCGCTTTTTGGTATATGCCCCCGTAGCTCAATGGATAGAGTATTAGCCTCCGGCGCTAAGGGTACAGGTTCGACTCCTGTCGGGGGCGTCAGTCTTCGCCAAAGTGCTTTCGCCTTTGGCTTCGCCTGATTGTGGCGAAGACTGTTATTCGGCGAAGCCAAAAACGTAAGTATTTTAGCGTAGACTAATTATATAAAAGTGGAGTAATTTACCCATTTTATTAGTAATTATTATATAAATTTACTATTATAATACCAAATATAAGCTTAAATATTAACAAAAGTGGAATATTAAAACTATGAAAAAAATCACAATTTCCGTTATCGGTGGACACAAATTAGATAAGAAAAATGAAGACTTAGCCTTTAAAGTGGGCGAAATGATAGGAAAATTAGAGGCTGTTTTGGTTTGTGGAGGCTTAGCTGGAGTCATGGAGGCGGCCGCGCGCGGCGCTAAGTCAGCGGGAGGCTTAACCATAGGCCTTTTGCCGGGCTGTGACAAGAGCGACGCCAACGCCTATATTGATATTCCATTGCCCACTTCGATTGGTTACGCCCGAAATGCCATGGTGGCATGTTCCGCGGACGTTGTCATCGCTTTGTCAGGTAGTTACGGAACACAGTCGGAGATTTGTTACGGCCTTATTTATGGCCGGCCTGTGATTGATTTAGGAAATTGGAAAATAAAAGGCATGCTCCAAGTTAAAGATTTAAAAGACACTGAGGATAAACTTAAGGATCTGATAAAAAAAATCAAAAACCATGCCCGAACTGCCTGAAGTTGAGACCATTAAACGTGACCTTGCCAAAAGAATCATTGGCCTAAGCGTTGAAGACGTGGTTGTTCACGATACGATGGTTGTGCGTTTTCCGAATCCAAAAGATTTTTCTGCCGGTATCAGCGGAAGCAGAGTTGTTTCTCTGCAAAGGCACGGCAAAGCCATCGTTTTTTCATTATCAAATAGTCGGTTTCTTGTGGTTCAGCTTGGAATGACCGGCCAGCTTATTTACGGCGAAAAAAACCCTAACGCTAAAATCATTTTTAAACTTTGTAACGGACACTATTTAAACTATAATGACCAGCGCCGTTTCGGACGGCTTAATCTGATTAGAGATTTACAGGATCTTAATTTTTTAAAGACTTTAGGAGTTGAACCTTTAAGTATGGATTTTAATACGGATTGGCTTAAAAAAGGGTTGAAAAAGCACAAAAGCCCTATTAAATCTCTTCTTCTTAATCAAAATTTTGTAGCTGGAATCGGTAATATTTATGCTTCGGAAATTCTGTTTCGTGCCAAAATCAATCCAAAGCGCCAAGCGCGCCGCCTTAAAAAGGAAGAGATTGCAAAACTCCACCACGAAACCGTTTGTGTTTTAAAAGAAGCCATTAAGGCGCGGGGAAGTTCGGTAAAAAATTACCGCGATGGAAGCGGCAAAAAAGGCCATTTTATTAACCGTATTAAAGTTTATGGAAGAGATCATGAAGCCTGCGGTGTTTGCGCGACACCTATTTTAAGAATTGTTCAAAGCGGACGCAGCACATTTTATTGCCCATTCTGCCAAGGGAAAATATGAAAGCACGCGTTAAAGTTGATGTCAGCCTTATGGCCGCGGTTGTTCTTTTCACCGTGCTGTTTTACTTAGTCCATCGCCCCGGATTTTATACAAGAAATATTATTATCGATGATGTTTTAGACTGCTTAGGATTCATTCTAATTTTAAAAGGTGTTTTTATACGCATGGTGGCGCGCGGCTACAAAAAAGAACATTCCAGCCAAGGCCAAGGCCTTGTCATGGATGGGCCGTATTCTGTCGTGAGAAACCCCATGTACCTTGGTACTTTCTTAATCGGCAGCGGGTTTGTTCTCCTCCTTTGGCCTTGGTGGATGCTGCCCGTGTTTTGGATTGTTTTTTACCTTCGTTTTAATAAACAGATGGTTGCGGAAGAAAAGTATCTTTTAAGTGCGTTCGGAACTGTTTATGAAACCTATTGTCGTAAAGTGCCGCGATTTTTACCCATTTTCAGAGCCTTTAATGCTATTGACCGTAAAACATTTCCGTGGGAAAATGCGTGGAATACGCAGGAAAAATGGGGGTTGGCCGGCTGGATTGTTCCGGCGTTTGTGTTAGAGGCAGTTCAACAAAAAATCATCTTTGGTACAGTCGATATTTTAGAAACCCTGATGGTGCTTAGTTTTGGTATTCTTACTTTTTCTTTGATTCTTTTTGTCCGTTACCGCTCATGAGCAAAATTCAGCATACCGTAAAAATTGTTTCAAACGAAAAGATTTGCCCGCGTTTTTTTAAGCTTTCCTTAAAGTGTGACGCGATTGTCAAAATCATTCAGCCCGGGCAATTTATTCATATCAAAGTTTCCGAAACGCTCATTCCTTTTTTTAGGCGGCCGTTTAGTGTTTACCGCGCCAAAAAATATATCGAAGTTCTTTATGAAGCCATCGGGCTTGGCACAAAAACGCTTGCTACGCGCGAACCGGGTGAATATTTGGATATCTTAGGGCCGCTCGGCAACACATTTTCTATGCCGCAAAAATATATCAAGCAGGTTGTCATGATCGGCGGAGGCATCGGAGTCGCCCCGTTTTTAATGTTGTCGGATGCCTTGGCCAAAAAAAATCTTGAACTTATTTTGCTTTACGGCGGCCGGAGTAAAGGGCACACATTTGATATGAAGGAATTTAAGAAAAACGGCTGCAAAGTTTTTACCGCGACGGATGATGGCAGCGCCGGCATTAGAGGATATGTTTCAAACCTTTTTTCAAAGATTGACCCGAATCCAAAATCGACCATGCTTTATACGTGCGGCCCGCATCCCATGATGGTGGCGGTTCAGGAATTTTCCAAAAAACATAATCTTTATTGTGAAGCGGCATGCGAACAGATGATGGCCTGCGGACTGGGGGCGTGTTTGGGGTGTTCTATACCGACGACATCCGGCTATAAGACTGTCTGCTATGACGGGCCTGTGTTTGATATTCGAAAAGTCATTTTTAAATAGCTCTCAGCTCTCAGCTTTCAGCTAACAGCTCTCAGCAAAGCTAAAAGCTGATGGCTGACAGCTGAAAGCTCAATGGAGGACTTAAATGTTTACTCAACAACTTGTTTCCATCGCGCTCACGGGAAGCGAATGGGTTATTTATCTTTTATTATTCCTATCCATTTGCTCCATCGCCATTATCATTGACCGTCTCTATGTGTTTTCGGCAAGGGCTTCCAAGAAAGAAACATTAAGGGATAATTTACGCAAGGCATTTCAAGACGGAGATTATGAAAAATTCCTAAACGTTCTTAACAAAGATTATTCCTCATCCGCCACAGTTGCCAAGACGGCTATTACAAACATTGAAACCAAATATTCCACGATTGAAGAAGCTATTTTGAACGCATTATCGCAGGAAAAGCTTCTCTTAGAAAAACGGATTATTTTTTTAGGAACGCTTGGCAGCAACGCGCCTTTTTTGGGGTTGTTTGGAACGGTGCTTGGAATCGTAAGTGCCTTTCATCATTTAGCCCAAAATACGAAAATCGGTACCGCGGGCCTTATGGCGGGAATTTCGGAAGCGCTTGTGGCAACGGCGCTTGGACTTTTCGTCGCTATTCCAGCGGTTGTCGCCTATAATTATTTTGTCCGCCGGATAAAAAAGACCATGATTTATTGTGAAGATATCGTGCGGCTTGTAATTGCCTATTATTTAAGATTACAGAAAGCTAAAGACAAAGAATATAAAAAAGCAGCTCTCTAATTTATGCCTAAGAGAATTCACTATGAAGATAATGAAGAAATTATTTCCGACATCAATATTGTTCCCTTAGTCGACATCAGCCTTGTCTTGCTGATTATCATTATGGTCACAGCCAATTATATGGCAATGTCGTTTATTAAAGTGGAGATACCCAAAGCCGCGCACTCCATCACGGAGGAGAAAGATAAAAATGATGTCAATGTCACGATGACCGCCGACGGCCCGATATATCTCGAAGATAAAATTGTGACGGCCAAAGAGCTCAAAGAGCAAATGGCAATGAGGCGAAAGAAAAACCAAAACCTCGCCGTGATTTTAAATATCGATAAACGCGTGCGCTTCAAAGAGATTGTTGATGTGATTGACCTTTTATCTGAAGTGAATGTGACGAATCTTAATTTTACCGTGATTAAAGATTAGTAAATACCCCTTAATAAACTATGTGGTTTGAAAAAATTAAAAACGCAGTCATCGGCAAATCGCTTAATCCCCTTGATCAAGGAATTTTTCATCGATTATCGTTAGTTGCTTTTTTTGCCTGGGTGGGATTAGGCGCGGACGGCTTGTCCTCATCCTGTTACGGCCCTGAAGAGGCATACCTCGCTTTATATCCTCACAGTTCCCTGAGCATCTTTGTCGCGATGGCGACCGCAGTCACCGTCTTAATTATCAGTGCCAGTTATTCACAGATTATCGAGGTTTTTCCGACGGGCGGAGGCGGGTATTTGGTTGCAAGTAAACTTCTCTCGCCTAATATCGGCATGGTTTCAGGATGCGCTCTTTTAAGCGATTATCTTTTAACGGTCACGATTTCCGTCGCAAGCGGCACAGACGCTTTTTTTAGTTTCTTTCCTGTAAGCTGGCAGCCTTATAAATTGACCTTTGCAGTTTTTGGAGTTATTGCGCTCACCCTTTTAAACATGCGGGGAGTAAAAGAATCCGTCATTCCTCTTGTCCCGGTTTTCTTAACGTTTATTGTGACGCATTTATTTTTGATTTTGTATGCCACGACAACCCACGTTTCCGAGTTTCCTAAAATCGCAGTCGCTATTCACGATGATATTCATATAGCTTATGGTGAACTCGGGCTTTGGGGAATGGTTTTCTTAATTCTAAGAGCCTACAGTATCGGCGCCGGAACTTATACCGGAATTGAAGTTGTCAGTAACGCCATGCCGCTTTTACGCGACCCGAAAGTCAAAACCGGGAAACTGGCGATGCGTTATATGTCGAGCTCTTTGGCTTTTACGGTTTTCGGCTTGATGTTAGCCTACCTTATTTATAATGTTCAGCCGCATGAAGGGCGAACCCTTAACGCGGTGCTTTTTAAGGCGATTGCGCATGACAAAGGACAAGCGGGGCAAATTTTTATATGGGTCAGCCTGCTTTCGGAGGCCTTGATTTTGTTTGTGGCGGCACAGACGGGATTTATCGGGGGGCCAAGGGTTTTAGCGAGCATGGCTCTTGACCATTGGTTCCCGACAAAGTTTGCCATGCTGAGCGACCGGCTTGTCACGCAAAATGGAATTTTACTCATGGGCCTGGCTTCGCTTTTGACTATGCTTTTTACAAAAGGTTCCGTGAAATTCTTAGTCGTTTTATACAGCATCAATGTGTTTATCACATTCTGTTTGTCCCAGCTTGGCATGGTACGTTATTGGTGGCGCATGCGTCTTAAGGTTCGAAAATGGCTCAAAGGAATTTTTATCAATGGTATAGGGCTTTTACTGACGACCTTTATTCTGATTTCGGTTGTCATTTTAAAATTTCACGACGGTGGATGGATTTCTCTCGCGATTACGGGTTCCTTAATTTGCTTAGCTGTTTTAATTAAACAGCACTATCTCAATACCCTTGTTCTTTTAAAAAGGTTAAATAGTTTATTGGGAAGTGTCGCCAAAGGTATTCCTCCTAACGGACATGAAGTCAAAGAACCGGCCTACGACCCGAGCGCCAAAACGGCGGTGATTATGGTCAATGGGTTTAACGGCCTTGGGCTTCACACGCTTTTTAACGTGATTCGTTTATTCGGCCGCGAATTCCGGAATTTTGTTTTTGTTGAAATCGGCGTGATCGACGCCGGAAATTTTAAAGGCGCGGAGGAAATCACAGCCTTGGAGGTAAAAACCAAGTCTGAAGTCAACCGCTATGTCACCTTTATGAAACAGCAGGGATATTACGCCGAAGGCTTAACCTTTACGGGGATTGATGTGATTCATGGTATTGAAAAAATTGGCGTGAACATCCTTGAACGTTTTCCAGACGCGGTTTTCTTCGGCGGGCAGCTTGTTTTTACGAAAGAAACCATTTTTACAAAATGGCTGCACAACTATACGGTCTTTGCGATGCAAAGAAAATTTTATAATCAAGGTATCCCTTTCGTCGTCATGCCGATCCGAGTTTAAAAATTGATGAATCTTTCCGTTCAGATAGGCGCGCTAAAACTCAAAAACCCCGTTACTGTTGCCTCCGGCACCTTCGGTCACGCGGAAAAATATTACGACCTTGAAGAAGTGAAAAAATTAGGCGCGCTTGTTCCAAAGACCGTGACGCTCCACAAACGCGAAGGCAACGCGCCGCCGCGCATTTTAGAGACGCCTTCCGGAATGTTGAACGCGATTGGCATTGAAAATCCCGGCGCGGACGAATTTTTAAGAATTAAATTGCCGCCGCTTCGGACAATCGGTATCCCGCTCATCATCAGTATTTTAGGACATACCGACGAGGAATTTATCGAGCTTACAAAAAAGTTTCATGGCGAAAAAGGCGTGAACGCTCTTGAACTGAATCTCTCTTGCCCAAATTTAAAACATAAAGTACTCGTCGCGCAGGACGCACAAGCGACATTTCGCGTTGTTTCTTTAGTGAAGAAAATTTCTTCTGTCCCTGTGATTGCTAAACTTTCTCCGAATGTGACTGACATTACCGAAATCGCCAAAGCCGCCGAAAGCGCCGGCGCGGATGCCGTCAGCCTCGTCAATACATTTACAGCAATGGCGATTGATATTCGAAAACGGAAATCTATTTTAGGAAATTTTACGGGCGGTTTAAGCGGCCCGGCTATCAAACCGATTGCGCTTTCCATGGTTTGTCAGGTCGCGAAGGCTGTCAAGATTCCGATTGTGGGAATGGGCGGAATCATGTCGGCGCAGGACGCCTTAGAATTTTTAATCGCCGGGGCAAGCGTGGTCGCGGTCGGCACGGCGAATTTTATCAACCCGCGGGCGCCGCTGGATGTTTTAGAAGGAATCCAAAATTACATGAAAGAAAACAAAATCAAAGACATTAAAGAAATTATCGGAAGCTTAAAAAATGGATAATGTGAAACCAAAATTAATTGTCGCGCTCGATGTTGACACACTTGAAGAAACGCGTAAGTTTGTCGATATGCTCTCGCCGGCGGTTGATATTTTTAAAGTGGGGAGCCAGCTTTTTACATCCTGCGGCCCGGCGGCGGTGAGGTTTATTTTGGCGCGCGGCAAGAAAGTTTTTTTGGATTTAAAATATCACGATATCCCAAATACCGTTGCAAGCGCGGTGAAGGCCGCGGTCGGCTTAGGCGATTTGGGCCCGGGAATTTTGATGTTGACCGTTCACACGCAGGGAGGAAAAGAAATGCTTGAGAGTGCCTGTGAAGCCGCAAGGGCGGTATCCAAAGAGATGGAAGTGCAAAAATCGTTTGTTTTGGGGATTACCGTTTTAACGAGTGAAGTTAAAACTCAAAATTTAGAACAGGTTGTTTTGGAAAGGGCGGAACTGGCTCGGGAATCTGGCTGTGACGGAGTTGTCGCTTCCGTTGAGGAAACAGCGTTGATTCGGCAAAGGTTTGGAAAAGATTTTTTAATTATCACGCCGGGCATTCGCCCTGCAGGCGTGGAAATCAATGACCAAAAACGAATCGCGACGCCCAAGGCAGCCGTGTTGGCGGGAAGCAACTTTTTGGTGGTGGGTCGTCCGATTTTGACGGCTCCTGATCCTCTCTCAGCGGCCAAAAAAATTATTGAAGAGATTGATTCAATAAATTAATAAGCGTATTTGTTGTCAATTATGAACCTCTGAATTATAATAAAATATAATATAGTACAGAGGTTCGTTTTATGAAAGTAAAAGAAAGAAACAAAGCTCGTAAATTGAGACGTAAAGGGTGGTCTCTTAGAGCAATAGCGAAAGCGGTAAATTGTTCAAAAAGCTCCATAAGTCAATGGATTTATGACATTACCTTAACTCCACGCCAGATTAGCCGGCTAAAGCTATCTCAAGATAGAGGGAGAGCGAAAGCCGCTAATCATCCGAATAGTCCAAAAGCCAAATGGTTACAAATAAGACAACAGATTATTCAAGAGTCGATTAAGGAGATTCCAAAGCAGTATTCTTCCAAAGAGTTAAAACTCATAGGGACAGCGTTGTACTGGGCAGAAGGATATAAACAAACTAGAAACCTTTTTATCTTCTCTAATAGTGATCCTGAAATGATTAAATTGATGATGCAATATTTGTTAAAAATATGCAAAGTTCCAAAAATAAAATTGCGAGGAGGCGTTAATATTCATCCCAGTCAAAATATAAAAAGAGCAGAGAAATATTGGTCACAAGTCAGTGGCATTCCGCTTAAGCAATTTCATAAACCATTTTTGTCAGTTAGCCGCGCAAGCCAGCAGAAAAGAAAAACATTGCCTCTTGGTACTTTTAGAATAGTTGTTTCCGATGTTATCTTGTATTCCAGAGTCAAAGGTTGGATGGATGGCTTAAAATTGTGGACGAATAGCTCAGCTGGTTAGAGCACCCGGCTTACATCCGGAAGGTCGAAGGTTCGAATCCTTCTTCGTCCACCATCTGAAAAACATTTTTCTTTACAACTGAAATATCAATCAGTAAACTATACAAACGTTTGATATTCAAGGTACTTCAGCCGTCGTTTTTCACGACGTCTTCAGTACCAATTTTTCTTCGAAAAATTGGGCCCGTAGTGTAGTCTGGTTAACACGTCACCCCGCCTTTGGCGGGGTGAAGACCGCGAATATGAGTTTGTATTATGTGTACATTATTAAAAGTCTTAAAACGGGGAGATATTATACGGGTTCTACACAAGCCCTTGAAGAGAGATTACGACAACACAATGAAAATATAACATTGTCTACGCGAAATAGAGGACCGTTTGAACTGGTTTTTCATGAAACATACAATACTCTAGGTGAAGCAAGGCGCCGAGAGATACAAATAAAAAGATATAAAGGCGGCAGAGCCTTTAAAGAGTTATTAACGAAATCGCTGGGCCCGTAGTGTAGCTTGGTTAACACGTCAGATTGTCAATCTGAAGACCGCGAGTTCAAGTCTCGTCGGGCCCG
>CAZBRU010000003.1:0-2638 GCA_964494585.1 uncultured Planctomycetales bacterium | reverse complement strand
GGATTTTGCCAATCGCCTAAAACTAAAATCGTTGTAAAATTCTGTTCGATGTACCGGCTTAGAAGAGGGCAATAATCTTTTCCAAAAGCCCCTAAGCCTCGCTGTTCCTTTGCGTAAGCGCGGCTGGACAAAATGACGTAACGCAGATTGGTTTTTTGAAGCTCTTCTAAAATGTTTTGTTCTTGCGCAGGCGTAATGTGGATATGTTCAAAAAAGATAAGCTGGCGCGTAGGGCTTTTTGCATCTAGCAAAAAATAATAAAGAGGATCATAAGGGAGGGCCAAAAAGGATTCATTGCTTTTAAGGTGTTCCTTTAAAAATAAAGTTGTTGCCGTCACTGTTTGAAGCCACACGGGATCATTTTGAAGATAAACCTCGCCCTTCTCCAGAGCTAAATAATGTTCCTGAATTTTAAAAGGTTTAATGGAGCTTCTCTGCTCAACGACTTTTGTGCCGATAACTAACATCAGTGTCACGATCAAAAGTATTTGAATGGATTTTGAAAAATTTCTGTTAACCAAACCAAATGAAAAGAAAATAAGCAGAATTTTAAAAGGCTCGCTCCAGAAACTTCTATAAAAAACACTGCTGGCGATAAATTCGTGTAAGTTGGCGATTAAAAATAAAATAAGAATGGTACACACAAGGCCTGTGGCCTTGCGTTCAGCCAGAGGAATGTCTTTTTTGAAATGAAAAAGAAATGTTTGAACGAAGGTAAAGGCGAGCAAAACGCCTAACATAAAATTAGGAAGGCTAAAGGTCAGGCTTGTCACGACGCGCCATCCGATGACACGAAAGGCCGTCGTCCAGGGAGTTGCATTGAAAGGCTCGTCGCCTTTCATGTAAGGGAAACACTGGCGGATTTCGGTTACCGACATTCCGGCGACAAAACACCAATAGGCAAGAAACACAGCGCAGACGCTTAACAAACATGCCGCATAGAAGATTTTCTTATTTTTATTTAAAGGAATCTTTAAGACATAATCAATAACCGAAATCGACAAAACCAAACCTGCTAAATTGGCTATACCTATGTTGATTTTAACAAAGCAGAGAAGAATTGTGCCGGCAAGGCTAAGAAAAAGGTATGACGTTCGTTGATGGCGCAGATACCCGAATATTCCATAAATAACAGCCAATAAAAGTGCTGTGCTGCCCGCGTGATTGTAAGTATAAAAAAAATCCAACCCGAAGAGCCAAAGCCACACGCCTCCCAAGAGACAGAAAACTGGTTCCGCGAAAAAGCCAAGCGTTACATAAAACATAACTCCGCCCAAAATCTGCAGAACCATTTTTCCTAAAAGAACAGCTTTGACGCTGACACCAAAAACTTTAAAGAAAAACGCGTAATAATAAAGCATCAAAGGCCCGTAGACCCACCAAAAATCTTTGTAAGGATGGCCGCCGTGAAGAATTCTTTGAAAGCAGTATAAATCCCGGCCGTGATCGCCGGAGGCTATCCACTCTTGGAAATTTAAATAGGGTGAAAGGATAGCGATGCCTGCTAAAAGTGTGAGCGCGAGGTAAATATTGCTTGCGGAAGATTTCATAAAGCTAACGGGAGTTTATTTAAACATGTCATAAAAATAATTGTAGGATTTATGATTTTTCATGTATTCCAAAAATATTGGGTCACTCGCCGAAGCCCAGCGAATCTTTTTTTGGATGTCTTTAGGCAAGAGGAGCTCTGCATAAAATTCTATCGTCCGTGGATAACGGGTGATCATCATGGGGTTCCCCAACTTGTTTTTAAAAGAAGGAAGAGATTGTATAAGAATTTTGTTATTCTTAAGGTTAATCTCCGCAATTTGAGGATGGTCTTTTAGAAAATCTTGAAAATTATTCTTAAAATCAATAAAAAATTTTTGAAGAGTGGCATTGCTTTCCAAAGAGAGCTGTTCGGCTCTTTGAAAACGGTTTGCCGCTGCGATAGAAGTTAAAAATAAACAGCACAAACACATGATCAAAAGCTGGGGAGTCTTTTCTTTTAGGCGTTCTCGAAAAGACAGGGCGTGAGAAATAATAAGGATGGCAATCATCGTCAGGCCAAATGCGGGAAAAACATCATAACGGGCATATCCAAGATAATTGGGGCCCCAGGCGATACGAAATGTATAAATGATGGCATTGTGACTTAAGCCAAAAATAAGAAAGAAGAGAATTTTTTTCCAAGGAAGGGTTTTGAAATTGAGAGCCGCCAAAAAGACAACGAAGCCTATCAAAAGCCAAGACAGCGCATAATCATTCACCAAAAATTGAGGGATAAGATTTTTCGGAATGTATTCAAAAAGAAGATAATGTAATCCTCCTTGAATATTCATGACATCGATGGCGGAATCCATATGTAAGTCTTTGTAATGAGGACTAAACAGGATTGTTTTAAAAGAAATAAGATAAGGGATCAAGCCCATGGCCCATCCCGTGGTAATAAGGATCCATGTTTTTATTTTGTTATCTTTTCTTGTTTTTTGTGGAAGGCACAGCCAATCAAATAAAAGTGCGAAGACAACTGATGTCAACCCCAGGGCAAACGTAGAGGGCATAAGAACGCACGACAGGACTGCGAGAATAATCCACTTTCTTTTGAGAGTTTCGGCATATTGAAATTGAGCATAAAAGAGCAGAAGAAAAAATACCA
>CAZBRU010000002.1:19475-25107 GCA_964494585.1 uncultured Planctomycetales bacterium | reverse complement strand
CTTTTTCGCTCACGCTTAAAGAAAATCCTTTAGGAGCGCGCGCCAAAAGCGCTTCCCCCATGTTGCCGCCGCCTATAATCCCAATAGTTTTCTTACTCATTTTTGAATATCGCACTCCCGATGCGCACCATGTTTGAACCTTCTTCAAGGGCGATTCTATAATCCGAACTCATGCCCATGGAAAGGTATTTCATTTGAACATTTTTTATCTTTTTTTGAAGAACTTCATCACGCAAAATTCTTAAGCTGCAAAAGGAACTGCGAATATTTTCTGCATTGTCCGTCAAAGGCGCGATAGTCATTAAGCCTAAAATGCGCAAGTATTCCATCCGGCTTGTTTCCTTAATCAACGTAATCGCGTAGTCTAAAGAAACGCCGTATTTCTGCGGTTCATTTGAAGTATTCACTTCAATTAAAATTTCAACCGGCCTCTTCAATCTTGCCGCCTCTTTATCGATGGCCGTCGCAAGCTTTGCGCTATCCACAGACTGAATCATATCAAAAAGCCCAAGCGCCTCTTTGACTTTATTCGTTTGCAGGTGCCCGATCATGTGCTTTTTAATAGATTTATTCTTGAGAATTGGAAATTTTTTGGCAGCTTCCTGCACCTTATTTTCGCCGATATCAGTTGCGCCTGCGGCAACAGCCTCATTGATCATGGAAGAAGTTGCGTATTTGGTGACGCATACTAACGTAACGTCATGAGAAACAGCCTTTATTTCGTTTTGAATGCGTAAAAGATTGTCGCGTATCATTTTGGGTAAAAAAAGTGACGCCATAAATTATCACAAAAGCATTATGGCGTCAAATCATTACTCCAAACAAAAGCTTTTATTGACCTTTGCTTAACTGATAATACTAAGGTGGTAGTCAATATTTCGCTTTGTTTTCTTAAATTTAATACTATTAATTGTGCAAAGCTCAATACGAAACGAGTTTTTTGTGGAGGACATCAATGCGTAGTGAATGGCAGAAATGCACGACATAGCAAAGGTCATCGCGCACAAGATAAAAGGCGCCTTTCACGCGAAAGGTAAATTTTTCAGTATGTTTATGGGTATCAAATATTTTGACAATGGTATACGCGGGCTCTAAAAGATCCTCCGGAAGGCCGGATTCATTTCGAACCACATAAATGAAAGTCTTATGGATACGGGTAACAGCGCTTTTGTTTTCCGCCTTTTCGCTGATCGCAATCACCCGGCGCCTATTTTTCTTAGATGTAAGGTTTCGATACAGTATTTCTCTCACCTTTTATCACCCCTTAACGCCTTTGCGTTATTTTCCTTCCGCCCTAGATAATAAAAAATCCGGGCTACCTACAAAACAAGTCTTAAACTTATCTCTTCGGTAACCCGGGCATCCTCATCCGTGGCTGGTGGGGATTCAATAGGTTTTGAGTCTACATTTTGCGGAAATAAGCTTAAAATTTCAGTCCATAAACTCCCTTTCGTTCTTTCCAATTGAAAGTATAACACCCGGCAAGGTCAAAACAAGGGCTTGCGGGCACCAAAAAGGAAACGTTTTCTTTAAAGGATTATGGGATATTGTCGACGAGAAATTCTATTTTTTAAGATTTTTCTTCTTAAAAATACTTATGCGGGATTCTTGACCGGAGAGGAGACGCTTGATATTGGAACGGTGGCGCAGCACAACCAAAAAACAGATTAAAACACCTAACAATGTAAGCTCAAAAGAAGACGTTGAAAACGCGAGTGAAACAGGAAGCACAACAGCGGTTAAAAGAGACGCCAGGGAAACAAATCCCGTAAAAATAAAGACACTTCCCCATACCAAAAGACAAATTAAAACGACGAAACCGACAGCCGGGATTTTAATCGCAAGGCCAATGAAAACTCCAAGGCTTGTGGCCACTCCCTTGCCGCCTTTAAATTGCAGAAAAATTGTCCAACTGTGGCCGGCAATCACACTCAAACCTAAAAGAATAAGATAACTTGTTTTTTCTAATCCAAAAAGATCAGAAATAACCGCCGGCGCTAAAATGCCTTTCCCAACATCAATTAAAAAAACCGCCGCGCCTAATCTTTTTCCTAAAACCCGCAGGGCATTTGTGGCACCTGTATTTCCCGAGCCGTGTTGGCGGATGTCGATTTTTTTAAAGATTTTTCCAAGCCAGTAACCCGTTGGGACGGAACCTAAGAGGTAGCTCGCGACACACGCTAAAATGAGTCTAACCAGGAGCATTAAGAACCTTAATTCCTTTCTTGATGTAATCTAAACCGGAAATAATGGTTAAAACAACTGCGGCCCACCAAATATAGAGTGAAAAAGACCATTGAAAAAATATTCCAAAAATCGAAAAGATTTGAAAAAATGTTGACGCCTTCCCCCAATAGGACGGCGTGATATCTAATTTTCCGTGCACAAGGTGAATAATCATGGCTCCCGAAAGCAAGATCACGTCACGGCTGATCACAGCCAGCACCACCCAAAGAGGAAGCTGAATATTTCCTAAAAGCGCGCCTACCCTATGAAGGCAAATAAAAGCACTGATGAGGAGCATTTTATCGGCCAAAGGATCAAGTATGGCGCCGGCTTTTGTTTTTTGATTGCGGGTGCGGGCAATATAACCGTCAATCACATCTGAAATAACGGCCAAAGAGAAAAGTCCAAGCGCGGTCCACCAAAGGTAAATCCTTGAAGGCGCGTAGTAGAGAAGAGCGACAGTAAAAAAAGGAACGGCTAAAATCCTTCCAATGGTCACTTTATTAGCAAAACTAATGCCTTGCGGAGCATTAAGGCTCATGGCGCAATCTCTCTAAGTTTAGTGCCGTCTATGGGGCAAGCTTCGACTTTCGCGCTGTAGTGACGGCCGCAGACAGGACAATATTTGGCTTCCACATTTTTTCCTGTAATAGCACCGGCGACAGCTCCGACCGCGGAGCGGACATCCTGCGGAGAATCTTTTGAAGAAATTTTTGAATTCTGATTTTGAACTTGCGCTGTCGTGCAGCTTGCGATGAATAATAAAAATAAAGCGAATAAAAATCTTTTAGGCATAGATTAACGAATAAATCTCATACGGTTTATCGGCCAATAAATCACTTCGGCCTTGCCGATAAGAAGTTTTTGCGGAACAAATCCCCAGTAACGGCTGTCCTTGCTCGAACCGCTGTTGTCTCCTAAGACAAAATACGAGTCAGGCGGCACTTTTATTTTTTGATTCGGTTGTCCGTAATTGCCGCGGTTGTAATAATAAATATTCTTGATAGGAGGCTGCGCAATCAATTTTCCATCGATAAAAATATCGCCGTCTTTGATTTCAACCGTCTCTCCGCCGAAGGCAATTAAGCGTTTGATAAAATCGCGTTTTTGGTCTTCAGGATAAACAAAAACAACCACATCCCCGCGTTTGGGTTTACTTAATCCAGGAATTCTCGCTTCGGTAAAAGGGATTTTCGGCCCATAATATAATTTATTAACCAAGATTCTATCGCCTTCAATCAAGGTCATGCGCATGGAACCGGTTGGAATTTTAAAAGCCTGAATCATAAAGGTGCGGATGAACATCGCCAGAATAAGCGCAATGATAAGAGAAGGCACCCATTCGCGCAAAAGATAGTCCCACGCCTTTTTGATGTAACTTAAAATTCCTTTTGAATGATTCGTATCCATAAAACCTTTTGACTCCTCTCAACTATTTTTTACCTTACCGGGGAGTCATCCTGAGCGAATGCAATGAGCGAAGGATCTTTTCTATCCCTCGTCGCTCTGCTCCTCGGGATGAGCCGTCGGGTAATGTCGTCTAAACAATTTCCCGACGGCTCATAATTTCAGAGCCGCCAAAAAAGCTTCCTGTGGAATTTCCACGTTGCCAAATTGCTTTAAACGTTTTTTCCCCTCTTTTTGCTTCTCCCAAAGCTTACGCTTGCGGGTGATATCGCCGCCGTAACATTTCGCCGTCACATTCTTGCCAACGGCTTTCACTCTTGAACTTGCGATAATGCGGCCGTCGCAAGTTGCTTGTATTTTAACTTCAAAAAGCTGAGTGGGAATCAAATCTTTTAATTTTTCAACCAAGGCGCTTCCCTTATCGTAAGCGCGTTCTTTATTCACGAGGCACGAAAACGCGTCGCAGATTTTGTCATTGATAAGAATATCAAGCCGCGCGATTTCGGCCGGCAAGTAACCTTTAAATTCATAATCAATCGAGCCGTATCCTTTGGTCGCGGACTTGACCATGTCATTAAAATCCACGATGACCTCCGAGAGCGGAATATTGAAAACAATTTTCATGCGGTCAGACACATATTCACTTTTTTGATAAATGCCGCGCTTCTTTTTAGCAAGCTCCATGACATTGTCCATCGCAAACACAGGCGTTAGGATGGAAACCGTCAAATAAGGTTCCTCGACTTGTTTTACGTCGGAGCTGCTGGGAAGAGCATTAGGACTCTCGATTTCATAAGATTCTCCATCGCGCTTGACGATACGATAGCTGACATTCGGCGTCGTTAAAACTAAATTCAAATCATATTCACGCTGCAACCTTTCCTGAACAATTTCCATGTGCAAAAGCCCTAAAAAGCCGCAGCGAAATCCATGTCCGAAAGATTGCGACGATTCGGGTTGAAAGACAAAGCTCGGGTCGTTGAGGCGAAGTTTTTCAATGGCTTCGCGAAGCGCCATAAAATCTTTGGAATTCACAGGGTAAACTCCGCAAAAAACGAGAGGCTTAAGCTGTCGGTAACCTTCAAGCGGCTTTTCACACGGCCGTGCGGATTCTGTAATCGTATCACCGATTTTAACCAGCTGCGGGTCGTGAACATTGCATGTGATATAGCCGACCTCTCCGCATGTCAGTTCATTAATTTTACAGGCCTCGGGCTTAAAGATTCCGATTTCTTCAATAGTATATTCACGGCCCGCGTGCATCATTTTAATTTTCATGTTGGGTGTAATTTTCCCGTTCATGATACGGACATAAACAATGATTCCTTTATAGATGTCAAATTTTAAGTCAAAAACGAAGGCCTGCAGCGGCGCCTCAATGTTACCTTCAGGCGCCGGAATATACTCGACAACTTTTTCTAAAATCTCTTTGATGCCGATACCTTCTTTGGCGGACGCTAAAAGAATGTTTTCTTCTTTAAAGCGAAAAATATCTTTGAGTTCCTTTTTAACATTATCGACATCAATTCCTGCGATATCGATTTTATTAATGACGGGAAGAATTTCCAGGCTATTTTCAATCGCTAAATGATAATTGGCAACCGTTTGCGACTCCACGCCCTGCGAGGCATCGACAACCAAGAGCGCGCCTTCGCAGGCGCGCAGGGATTTTTCGACTTCATAGGTAAAATCAACGTGCCCGGGTGTATCAATCAAATTCAAAATGTAATCTGTTCCATCGCTGGCTTTGTAATTTAAGCGCACGGCCGAAGCCTTAATCGTAATCCCGCGTTCGCGCTCAATATCCATATCATCTAAAAGCTGGCTTTTAAACCGCCGTTCATCGATGGCACCCGTGAAAAGTAAAAAACGGTCGGCAAGGGTTGATTTACCGTGGTCGATATGAGCGATAATTGAAAAATTGCGAATAAATTTTTTATCCATGAATAAACTTTAGAATTTTATCAACGGTTTGATTTACTGTAAGGCCGGTGGAATC
>CAZBRU010000002.1:11384-19375 GCA_964494585.1 uncultured Planctomycetales bacterium | reverse complement strand
GCAAGCTCTTTAGCCGTCGTACTTTTGCCTGCTCCTGCCGGTCCATCAATGGTAATGACAATGGGCCGCGTAGAGTTTTGTTTAGCCCAAGGCATCGCGTTTTTGTTTGGATTTTCTAAAATGTTCGAAAAGAGTTTCGGCGTGATGCGTGACGATAGCTTTACGGTAAAGGGAAAGTATCTTGACAACCTCATCCAAGACCTGAGTAATGTGCGTGGGATTGGTTTTACAGATATGGCTCCACATTTCAGGGTCGGATGCGGCGATACGCGTCGTATCTTTTAAGCCCTGCGAGGCAAAAGAAATGCTTTCTTCCGGAATAATTTCCATGAGGGCATACGCCAAAAGATGAGGCACGTGGCTGACGTAGGCTAAAATTTTATCATGATCACTCGGCGACAATATTTTAATGCTCGCGCCTAATTTTTCCCATAACCTTTTAACTTTATCCACGGCTTTCGGATGAGTTTTCTCAGCAGGCGTGATGATGCACAAAGTTTTTTCAAACAACTGCGCGCTTGCAAAGGCGGCTCCTTTTTTCTCCGAGCCGGCCATAGGATGAGCGCCCACAAAATAACTGTGGGGCGGAAGGGTTTTTAAAGCCGCCTCAACAACTTCTGTTTTTGTGCTCCCCACATCGGTTACAATGCAGCCATGACGAAGCGAAGGCCCGATTTCGGCAAAAAGTTCAATCGTTGTTTTGACCGGTGTACCTAAAATGACAAGATCCGCGCCTTCGACGGCTTTTTTAACATCCTGGGCAGACCTGTCGATGGCGCCGACTTTCAAGGCCTGTTGTAAAGAAGACGGCTGGCGGGAAATTCCAACCACCTCGCGGGCCAAACGGTGTTTTTTAATAGCAAGCCCTACAGAGCCGCCGATAAGGCCAACACCGATGATGGTCACTTTTCTAAAAAGATGTGTTCCAAAACGAAACAAAGTAAATTCCTTAAATTTTCTTAAAAGTCTCGCCCTACCGCCGCGGCAACTTTTTTTAAATCGCCAAAAAGGTTGCTAAAATTTTCCGGCAAAAGCGACTGCGCACCATCGGAAAGCGCTTCTTCGGGATTTTCATGAACTTCAATGATAAGCCCATCGCATCCGGCGGCAACCGCAGCCTTGGCGGCACTTGGGACAAGGCCCCATTTACCTGTGGCATGGCTTGGGTCGACAATCACAGGTAAATGTGAAAGTTGTTTGGTGACAGGAATCGCGTTAATATCTAACGTATTCCTTGTCGATGTTTCAAATGTACGAATTCCACGTTCGCAAAGCATAACGTTAAAATTCCCTTCGGAGAGAATGTACTCTGCCGACATCAGCAAATCTTTAATGGTCGCGCTCATGCCTCGCTTTAAAAGAACGGGCTTTTTTGTCATCCCGACTTCCTTTAAAAGTGAAAAATTCTGCATGTTGCGCGCGCCGATTTGAAAAACATCGCTGTATCTGCCTACAATATCAACCTGGCGAGGGTCCATCACTTCAGTAATTGTAACAAGCTTTAGCGCATCTCCCACTTCTTTTAAATATTTTAATCCCTCTTCACCAAGCCCCTGAAAATCATAAGGCGATGTGCGCGGCTTAAAAGCGCCCCCGCGAATAACATTGACGCCGGCAGCTTTCATTTTTTTAGCAATCGAAAAAAATGAATCGCGCGATTCAATCGAACAGGGGCCCGCCATCATGATAAGTTTTTTGCCTCCTACTTTAACGCCATGCCCTAAATCAAGAATTGAATCCTCTTTTTTAAATTCTCGTGACACAAGTTTGTACGGCGCCAAAACCGGCATGACGCGTTCAACGCCGGGAAAAACTTCCAAAGGCGTTACGCGCAGGACATCTTCGGGGCCGATAAATCCGATGATGGTTCTTTCCGTTCCCCGCGACACATGGGCTTTTAAGCCCAATTTTTCGGCTTTCTCAACGATGTGATTGATCTGTTGTTCGGTTACATCCGGCCGTAAAATCACAATCATAAAATATCCTCCAAGGCTTGTATAAATTTTTTATTTTCACCTTTTGTGCCAATCGTCACACGAATATACGTTTCCAAACCCCAAAATCCCATGTCGCGGACTATAATTCCTTTTTGCAAAAGGGCCCGTGACATGTTAAGGCCATTTTGCTTCACATCAATCAAAATAAAATTGGTCACACTGTCGACAAAGCTAAATCCAAGGCGCTTTAAATTTTGGTACAAAAATTTTCGGCCCGTAGCAATCAATTTTGAAACGCGCGCGTAATATTTTTTATCTTCCAAAACCGCGAGCGCCGCTGCCTGCGCCACGGAATTGATGTTGAAGGGCTCGCGCACGCGTTCGAGCAAAGAAATAACTTGATTGTCGGCAATGCCATAACCGACGCGTAAGCCCGCAAGACCGTACATTTTTGAAAATGTCCGTGTCACAATAATATTTTTGTATTGTTTAAGAAGTTTAATGGTGTCCGGGTAATCTTTCTTTTGAACAAATTCAAAATAGGCCTCATCGAAAAAAACTAAAATATTGCGGCGAATGCTTTTTAAAAAATCTTCGACTTGGGACTTCGAAACATAAGTTCCCGCGGGATTATCTGGATTGCCGATAAAAATAATTTTTGTTTTTGAGGTGATAGTTTTTTTCATGCCTTCTAAATCGTAATGAAAATTTTTTAAAGGCACGAGTTTAATCGTGGCACCGGAAATCTTTGCCGCGATTTCGTAAATCAAGAATGAAGGCGTCGCGATAATAACTTCGTCTTCCGGGTTTGCAAAAACGCGGGTCGCCATGACAATGATTTCGTCCGAACCATTTCCAAAAATAAGTTGATTCGGCACAACACCGAGTTCTCTTGCTAATGCAGCCCTCAAATAATGACAATTTCCGTCGGGATAGCGATTAACGGTCTTCGCGGCCGCGCTCATGGCCTTTAAAACCTTTGGTGAAGGCCCAAAAGGGCTTTCATTGGAGGCGAGTTTAATAACGCTTTTTAACCCCAATTCACGCTTCACCTCGTCAATAGGTTTGCCCGGTAAGTAAGGAGTCACCTCCAAAATATTTTTTCGCACAAGTTCTCTCATAAGATTATTCGACAATCGGATAGGAACCAAGGATTTTTAAAAAAGTACATTTGTCTTCAAGCTGACTTAAAGCCTTCTGCACTTTTTTGTCTAAGCGGTGCCCTTGAAAATCCACAAAGAAATAATAATCCCAGGCTTTGCGCTTAGAAGGCCGCGATTCGATTTTGGTCAAATTGATATTATTCTTTCGAAAAGGAATAAGCATGTCCTGAAGCGCGCCCACCCGGTCTTTGATGGAAAACAAAATCGAGGTGCGGTCACGTCCCGTCGGCGCGCAATCGCTTGTTCCAATGACTAAAAAGCGCGTGATATTATGCAAATTATCTTCGATAGCTTTCTTTAAAATTTTTAAATTGTAAACCTTTGCCGCCAAAGTCGACGCGATGCAGGCGGCATCCTTTTTTTCTGAAGCAATTTGAGCCGCGCGTGTTGTTGAAGAAACTTCGACCAATTCCGCTTTCGGGATATTGCGCATAAGCCATTGACGGCATTGCCCGAAGACCTGCGGATTTGAGTAAATGGCCTTCACGCGTTCGAGACTTGTTTTCGACAAAAGGTTATGAGAAATTTCCAAAAGCACCTGCGAACAAATTTTAAGTTCGGAATCAACCAAAATATCAAAGGTGTGTGTCACCGCGCCTTCAATGGAATTTTCGATAGGAACAACGCCATAATCGCAGTCGCCGTTTTCAACGCGGTGAAATATCTCGGAGATGTTATCGCACGAAACATATGTAACTTGTGAACCGAATTTTTTTAAAGCCGCGAGATTCGTAAAAGAGGCCTGCGGCCCTAAATAGGCAATGGATAAAGATTTTTCTAAAGAAAGTGAACATGACATGATTTCGCGGTAAACCGCCTCGAGTCCGTTTACGGCAAGGGGCCCGCGGTTTAAAGATTTGACGCGCTCCAAAACCTGCTTTTCGCGGTCAGGCGCGTAAACGCCCTTCTTGTCTCTCAGTTTCTCTTTGCCGATTTTTAATGAAACTCCGGCGCGCTCATTTAACAAAGAAACGATTTTTCCGTCAATAGAATCAATTTTTTTACGAAGATGCGGTAGGCTCATTTTTTACACTTTCTTCATTGGCGCTGACTTCTGCCGAAACGGTTTCTGCCGCAACTGTCTGCGCTTCAGAATTTTCAGCTGGTACACTTTCAACTTGAACATTTTCCTGCGCAGATTCATCCGCCGGTTCTTTAAGGTTTGAAAAATCTTCGAGCTTTGGTAAATCTTCCAAAGATTTTAGCCCAAAGTATTCTAAAAATTCTTTTGTCGTCCCGTAAATATAAGGGCGGCCCGGAATATCTTTTCGTCCGACGATTTTAATCAATCCTTTTTCTAAAAGATGAATAATCACCCCGTCGCAGTTAACCCCGCGGATAAGTTCAACATCTAAACGCGACACCGCTTGTTTGTAGGCCACAATCGCAAGGGTTTCTAGGGCGGGCTTAGACAATTTCTCTTTGTGACTTGTGCGATAAAACTTTTTGATATACATCGCGTAATCGCAGTTGGTCAGCATCTGAAAACCTTCAGCGATTTCCAAAATCATCATACCGCTTTTACGCTCTTCAAACTCTTTCTGTAAAGCACTGATCAAATCTTTGATATCACCTGCTGAAACTCCTTCAATAGTTTCTTTGATCTGATCGAGCGTGATCGGTTTTTCACTCACAAAAAGCAATGCCTCAATGATTCCTTTTAAATGATTTGCCACTTGTATGTCCATGCGTTTTCCTCCAAAGATCCTTCGCTTCGCTCAGGATGAAAGTCGAAACTTTTCGACTTTCATTTTTTTGTCCGCTGTTTATAAATTTAGTTTAATAGGTCTTCTGTTGTCGCAATGTCTTTGGCGCGGCCCGAGGCCTTTTCAATCATATCAAGCGCTGCTTGTTTTTTATACTGTAACTGCAACAAAACGGTCAACGCTTCGTCCTGCCACTGCGGCGCGCTGGAAAGCCTCGACGATATTTTTGTTTTGGTTTTATCCTGAATCAAACCAAATTTGCCGACTTTACCCTGCAATTTCGCAATGATTTCTTTGGCGCGCTGCGTCCCGATTCCGGGAAGTGTTTTTAAAAAATTTAAATCGCCTTCGTCAATCGCGTGCGCGATTTCGGAAATCGGCTTGTTTAACGCTTTAACTGCCGCGCGCGGGCCGATTCCGGACACAGTAATAAACTGTTCAAAAAAATCTTTTTCAATTTGATTGATAAACCCAATTAAAATCGGAAAGCCGCGCGAAGGGTCCATCTGCAAATAATGATACGTTGTAAGCGTTATTTTTCCCTCGGCATCAAGGCTTTCTTCGATGCGATTTAAAATGGTTGGCGGCACAATGACTTCATAATACAATCCACCAACATCAAAAATCAACGTATGTTCACCTTTTTCAATAAATTTGCCCTTTAAACGGACAATCATAATTTCTAACAAGCCCCTTTGACATATCCTAACGCCAAGGCGAGCGCGTCACTCGCGTCGGGGGTAAGATTTTTTTCGCTAATATTTAAAACGTGAGCGACCATGCCTTGAGTCTGAAGCTTTGACGCTCCTCCGCGCCCAACGAGCCTTTGACGAATGCGGCGAACACTATGCTCAACCAACTTAACATTATGCTGGGCGCACAAAATACAAATGACGCCGCGTACATGACCTAAAATAGAAGCCGTTGTCGGATGACGAAAATGCGTGTACAGCTTTTCTAAAACCATCACCTCAGGCTTGTGCTGCTTGATAATATCGCTTAAATTCATATAAATAGTGTTAAGGCGTTTCTCAAGCGGATCTTTTATCTTTGGCTTAATAATTCCCGCTTCAATCAGTTTAATTTTTTGGTTCTGAATATCGACGATTCCATAACCCGTAATGCGAAGCGCGGGATCAACACCTAAAACCTTCATTTTTCAGCCTGTAAAACTTTTTCCATTTCTTCATCTGGAATATCGAAATTTGCGTAAACAGCCTGAACATCTTCGTGTTCTTCAATGGCTTCCATGAGAGACAAGACCTGCTTTGCGCTGTCTCCGACGACTTTAACAGTAGAATTCGGGAGCATGGTGATTTCCGCGGACTGAGGTGAAATCTTTTTTGCCTCAAGCGCAGTTTTAACTTTTTCTAAAACAGCCGGCTCACAGGTAATATCAAAAGTATCGCCTTCGGATTTTAAATCTTCGGCGCCGGCATCGAGAACAATATCCATAAGCTCTTCTTCTTTGGCCTTATCTTTCGCGACAGTGACATAACCTTTTTTAGTAAACATCCACGCCGTTGAACCCGCGCCGGCGATGCTTCCGTTTTTCTTCTGTAAAAGGTTTCTCATTTCTGCTGTCGTACGGTTTTTATTATCCGTCAAGACTTCGATTAAAAGCGCGACACCACCCGGAGCGTAGCCTTCAAAAATAGCAGATTCATAAACAATACCGGGAAGTTCACCGGTTCCTTTCTTTATAGCGTTATCCACGTTGCTCGAAGGCATATTAATTAACCGCGCCCTTTGAATGGCCGCGCGTAAACGGATATTTGTTTCGATATTTCCGCCGCCATCTTTGGCCGCCGCCATAATTTCACGCAATATTTTTGTGAAGGCAGCACCCTTTTTAGCGTCAGCCGCCGTTTTTTTATGCTTAATTTTTGCCCATTTTGAATGCCCTGACATTTTTATTTCTCCTTCAATGAGCCCCCGCAGTTTTGTTTCACTTTTATTCTTTTCGAAACAAAACAAGCGCGGGGGCGAATTGAACCCCGCTTTCCACATTTTTGCAGAATGCAAAAATGTAGCGGGGTTACATTTCGCGGGCCAATAAGCCGAGTTCTGTTCACTCTCGTCCCGCTTCGCCAAATGCTTATCGCGCTTGGCTACGCCGAATTGTCCGGCGAAGCTAAACACGAAAGTAATTTAGCGAAGACGGAGAGAGGGATGACCATTCAACTCACTTCGAAGATTACTCTTCGAACTCTTTCGGCCTACCCGGGAATATTGATGAAGCGGATCACTTCATTTTTCAACTATTTTCATAGCGGAAAATCTTCCCCTATTTAGCCTTTCTCCATGCAGAGATTGCTCGTTTCACTTCCTAACAGTACGTTAGGACATCGTCACTGTAGCTCTGATCCTCCGTCCCGCCTTAGGGCGGGACGTGTCCCGCATTACCGGGATGCATTATCCTCTGGAGCTCGGACTTTCCTCCCTGGCGAAATTCGCTCAGGGTAGCCACCTTGGCCCGCTTTTTTAAAAAGAGCTTGTGCAGCTAACATGTCCGCGCCTTTATTCTGTTCGCGCGGAACATGCCGAATATAAAAATGTTCAAATCCTTTTTTCAAATGCACGATTCTTTCGTGCAAAGGTTTTAAATTAGCGTTCTTAACTTTATAATTGCCTTCGAGCTGATGGTACAAAAGCTCGCTATCCGTATTAACCAAAACTCCTGTGGCCTTCTGTATTAACGCTTCTTGAAGCGCGTAAATGAGCGCTGTATATTCGGCGACGTTATTCGTTGCCTCACCAATAGCTTTAGAAATATTCTTAACAACTTCGCCTTCCTGCATCACAACAATTCCAACCGCTGCGGGGCCGGGATTACCGTGAGACGCCCCGTCGATGAAAAGCTCTAATTCCTTCTTCATTGAACGTCATCTTCCAAATAAAGAATCCGCGCGCACATTTCGCAAAAAATAAGCTGCTCATACATTTTAATTTCATTGACCACCTGGTCAGGAATGCTCATGAAACATCCGCCGCAGGAACGATCTTTGAGAGGAACAATCGCGAGCCCTTCTTTATTTTCCAAAATTCGTTCATAGCGGGATAAAATACCTTTATCGACATCCGGGAAGACTTGTTTGCGTTTCATTTCTAAGACGGCGAGCTTTTCCTGAACTTCCTTGACGGTATCGCCGACGTCCTTTTGTTCGGCTAATTATTTTTTTTCT
>CAZBRU010000002.1:7039-11374 GCA_964494585.1 uncultured Planctomycetales bacterium | reverse complement strand
ACGCCCAGATTTCCCGTACCTGCCTGCAGGTATCCGCGTCCTACTTTTGGTTTGCCAAACATTTTTTTTCTTCTTCGGCCAAAATTCCTCTTTCTTTTGTGATATCAACATTTATTTTGTCGCTTTCATCGTAGAAAATAAGAATTTTTTCTTCAAACACGGATTTATCCGCCTTCATATTTTCAATTTCAAGCAACTTGGCAGAGTATTCTTTATTCGTTTTTAACTGCATCAGTTGACCGTTGGCCTTCACGATATCGCCTTCTTTAGCCTGGAGTTCAAGCTCAGAGCCTTTACGGTCCACTTGATTTCTTTTGAGTTGTTCTTCTAAAGCTTTTAAACTTGCTTTTTTACTTTCAAAATGTTTTCTTAGTTCTTCAAGCGCAAGAGGCTTCTCTTCAACTTCTTTTTTGAATCGATAAATATCAACGTCTAACGCTTGAAGTTCAACGAGTTTTTTAATTTGATCCTTCATTAAAACTTGTGGCACAACGTTTTCCTTTTTTTAAACTTTCTACAAGCCTGCTTCGTTCTCTAAAGTACAGAACGAGCCCGAAAGGCGAAGCCATGCGAAGTTCCCTGGCCTGTCCGGCCAGGACAGGCAAACACGAAAGTTTTTGAACGAAGCATGGTGGACTCAGCAGGGATCGAACCTGCGACCTCTGCCATGTGAGGGCAGCGCTCTAACCAGCTGAGCTATGAGTCCTTACAAACTTGGGCCCTGCGAATCACTGGGCCCACCAGGACTCGAACCTGGGACCAATTGATTATGAGTCAACTGCTCTAACCGACTGAGCTATGGGCCCGAATATCCTGAATTCAAGAGAGCGTATTCTACTATCAAATAAACGGTTTCGCAAGGGAAAAGACTTGAGGAGTAAAACAAAAATGGGCCTCGCCACGACACGTGGCGAGGCCCAAATTCTAACTCAAGGCACAATTCATTAAATCAGCGCCTCTCCCTCTTTAAGAGCCATGTCCAAGAAAGATTTAAGCCTACGAGAGCGCGTTGGATGTCGCAGCTTCCTGAGTGCCTTGGATTCAATTTGCCTCACGCGTTCACGGGTTACATTAAACTCGCTTCCCACCTCTTCAAGCGTGTGGCTTGATCCATCGCTGATTCCGAAACGAAGTTCCAAGATTTTTCTTTCCCGTTCATCTAAGGTCTCCAAAACGCCTTCGATTTCATCCTTTAACATCGAATGAAGCGTGGCGTTGGCCGGTGAAATCGCCTTTTTATCTTCGATAAAATCCCCAAAATGCGTGTCGCCTTCATCGCCGATAGGTGTCTGAAGTGAAATCGGAACCTGCGAAATTTTTAAAATCTCCTTCACCTTGCCAATGGGAATGCGCATTTGCCTGGCAATCTCTTGAGCCGCCGGCTCACGGCCGTATTCCTGAACAAAGAGCCTCGAAACGCGAATAATCTTATTAATCGTTTCCGTCATATGCACCGGAATACGAATTGTACGCGCCTGGTCAGCGATGGAACGCGTAATCGCCTGACGAATCCACCATGTCGCGTAGGTCGAAAATTTATATCCGCGCTGATATTCGAATTTCTCGACGGCGCGAATCAAGCCCATATTGCCTTCTTGAATTAAATCCAAGAATGATAATCCGCGGTTGATATATTTTTTGGCGATACTCACAACCAACCTGAGGTTTGCTTCAACCAACTGTTTTTTAGCACGGTTAAATTTAGCCTGACGAATTTTGATAATACGAATTTGTTCTTTTAAACTGTCTAAGGGTTCGTCTAACTCGCGCAGAAGTTGTTTCTTTTGCTCTCTTAACTTCGCAATTTCTGCTGACTTTCTGGTACTGCTTTTCATAAACCTTGTGATGCGTTCAATCTCATCAACTTTTTCATCGATTTTCTCAACGATTTCTTCATTAACGCTCGAGGTAAGTTTAAATTCGGCGATGATTCTGGCAGAACTTTCAGATCCCACCCGTGAATGCCTTACCTGATGAATAAGTTTTGCAAGGTCTTTGATAAGCCTTGGCCTGCGCTCGAGCTCATCCTTGACCACGTCTTCGACATTGATTTCTTCTTTTAAAACCTGACTGATGATTGAAATCGCCTCTTTACGGGCAAAGGTCGTTTTAAACAAGGCCTCGGCAAAACGTATTTCGGTTCCTTCAATTTTTTTGGCTAAGGTAATTTCAGCTTCCCGGGACAAGAGAGAAATAGACCCCATCTGTTTTAAATACATCTTCACAGGGTCATCGAGAGGAATAAATTTCTCAGCGTAAATATTTTCTTCCTTGGCCTGTTCTTCCTTCAATCGGCGGGCCTCTTCTTCGTGGGCCTCCGCTTCTTCATTTTCAGCCGCTTCATCGTCGGAAACAACCTTGATATCTTCATCCTCGAGCATATCAAAAACCTGGTCAAAATCCTTGGAAGATTCGACGTCATCGGAAATGCTCTTGTTGACATCATCGTAAGTCAAAAATCCCTTACTTTTTCCAAGCGTGACCAGCTTGTCCATTTCCTGTTTTCTATCTTTTATTTCTTTCGCTTTTTTCATACCGTTCCTTTTATGTTGTTAACAATTTTTTAGAAATTTATCCCTTAAGGAGCAAGTTAAACTTGTGCTTCAATTCTTCCAAGCGATTGTTATCGCCGGAGCTTTCTGCCTCTTGAATTTGACGTGATAAATTTTGGCGCATCAATTTCACTCTGTCTGTTTTGATGCGGTTAACGCAATCGCGGTACATTTTCTGCCGGTCAACCGACTCCGGAATTTCAACAGCCAAAATTTCAGATACAAGCCTGCTCATATGTTCATCCGCAAACGAATGCATGAGCGCGGAAACCGAAAAATCTTTTCCATCTTCAGAATATTCAAAGGCCGAGGTGATGATGAGCCGAATGCGTTCGTCGTTAAAATCATCAACTGTAATTACGCCCTTAGCGTGAAGAAGGAATTCTTTTTCTTCTAAAATAAGTTTAAGAAGATTTTGTTCCACAGCCCTCAGCGGCGCTTTTTGCGGCTCGGGCGCTGCCAAGGCAACTCGTTCAGGCTGTTTCGGCGTGCTTACCTTCTGCATTTCAACAAGCAGCGCTTCCTGTGGTATTGCCAAAATAACCGCCAACTCTTTTAAATAGCCGAATTTTAAAACAGCATTTGGAAAGCGATTGATCGTCGGCAGCATTTCCTCGACGATTTTCGCTTTTCCCTCGACTGTCTTCGCGCTAAAACGGCTTGAGAGAACTTTAAATTTATAATCAAAGAGCGAAAGGGCTTCACTTATCCGCGCGTTAAATTCATTGACGCCGAATTTACGCACATAACTGTCAGGATCTTCGCCGGCGGAAAGTTCCGCGACTTTCACATTCATCCCTTCTTCAATCAAGATATCAAGGCTGCGAATCATCGCGGATTCTCCGGCTTGATCCGCGTCAAAGAGCATTACCACATTCTGCGTGTACCGGCGCAGAAGTCGGATTTGCTCAGGAGTTAAAGCTGTTCCTGAAGACGCGACAATATTATCAACCCCGGCTTGAAACGGAATCAAAAAATCCATATAGCCTTCAACCACAATCGCGAAATCTTTCGCGCGCACCGCGTCTTTAGAAAAATTTAAGCCGTAAAGATGCTGGCCTTTCACGTAAACAGGCGTTTCGGGCGAATTGATATACTTCGCGGTACTGTCCTTTAAAGCCCGCGCGCCAAAACCAATGCATCGCGAACGCACATCATAAATAGGAAACACAATACGATTACGAAATCTGTCATAAAACCCGTCCCGATTTTCTTTAGGGACAATCAGCCCCGCTTTTTCCATGACGCTGACCGTGACGTCTTTACCGCGCAAATGAGATATCAATCCTTCCCATTTATCTAATGCGAATCCCAATTTTAAACTCTTTGCAGAGTCAAATTGCACTCCGCGTTCTTTCAAATAACGGCGGACATCCTGTGACTGCGCGTTTTCCGCTAAAAGATTTTGATGAAAATAACCGGCCGCGAGTTCGTTGGCGCGGTAAATGGTTTCTTTCAAGCTTAGCGTTTCGTCATTTCTCTCGCTATCCTCTGGAATTTCAATGCCGAGTTTGTTTGCGAGCATTCGAAACGCTTCCGGAAATTCCATGCGCTCCTGCTTCATCACAAAATCAATAACAGTACCGCCCACGCCGCATCCAAAACAATGAAAAATTTGTTTATGCGGGCTTACAACAAAAGACGCCGTTTTTTCATGATGAAACGGACATGTCGCTTTAAAATTTTGTCCGGCGCGTTTAAGCGGAATGTAACCGGCAACGATTTCCACAATGTCCGCGCGCTCTAAAACCTGCGTAATTACTTCCGACGGGATTAATCCCAT
>CAZBRU010000002.1:0-6939 GCA_964494585.1 uncultured Planctomycetales bacterium | reverse complement strand
TCTTCTAATTTGTCAAAAAGTAAATTGAGCCCTAAATTATCGCTGGCGATGTGGCTGGCAATAATAACATTGATGTGCTCGCCTTTGATTTTATTGTAGTGATCTTCGGACAAATGCATGGCGAGCAACGTATCAATGCCTGTTTGCGAAAGCCGCGCAAAAATATCTTTCGAACCCTCCGTGCCGCCCGTCATATCGACGAGGATTTTTCCTGCTTTGTCTTTCGGTTTACCGATTAAAATTGTCGGGCCGCATTTATTTTTAAGGGCATCTTGATATTCCGGTTCTTTCAAAAGAAGGTCGATAACATTCTGCAACGTTTTTGGTTTCTGTTTATCCATTTTATTTTGCAGATACGTGGAAACGTGATTGTCCGACGGCGTATGACAGCACATTAAAGGAATCCCCAAAAGCCGCGCGGCATCGACGGTGCGTGTATGATTTCCCGCATGCAGTCTTCGCGCCACTTCTTCCATGCGCTTATTCATCAAATCTTTGGCAATCTCCGGTTTTAAGCCAAGGCTCGAAAGCAAATCTGTCTGGAGAGCCATCACTTCATGAAGGCCCGCCAAGGCAATCCCCTCCGGATGATGGGCAAGGACAAGATCGATTGGGCGTCCGATTTTTTTTAGCTGATGCGCCAAAGCCATTTCGCCCGCCTCGATGTCAATGCCAACCAAAACATGCCGCACATCGAGATTGCGCTCGCCAAATAAAACGCGCGTATCGGAGTAAGGATTGGTAAAGTTTTCTTTATCAAAGAGCTTTTTAGAAACAACATTCAGTTTTCGAAAAGACTTTTTAGTCTCGGCAAGCCTTTTGTCAATCTCAGATTTTTTGCGCGGATCTGTCTTGATGCCTTCCTGCACAAAAAAATTATAAATAGCGCCTATTTTCAAAGAAGGTCCTTTATTACTTCTTTCGCTTAGCCTTAGCCTCAGCTGTTTTAGCGGTATTCTTTTTGACGGCCGGCGTTTCTTTCTCCGCGCTAAAATCACTTAAAGCAAGGGCTGTTTTATTCAATTCCTCGTCGGGAAAAAATTTATGAATAAATCCGTCAAAAATCGCCGTGTACACCGTTGAGGCCGCGTGCGTGAGTCTTAAACCTGAAATCGAATGCGAAATATTTTCCTTCAAATATTCTATATCCGTCAATTTAAACGTGATCAAAAGAAGGCTGCAGATTAAAACCGTCCGCCCTAAAGCAAAAAGAAAGCTGACAATCTTATCAAAAGCCGAATGCGCGTCAATCTTAATTAAAATTAAAAACCCGTCACGGATAAATTTAAAAACAACCACAACCACGATCCACAAAAGAACAAACGAAAAAAGATTTGTCGCGCCTTCAGGCGTATGAATCTTCTCCTGCACAAAACCGGACAATCCCGTAAAATAATGGAAGCTGATAAAAACGGAAAAAAGCATTCCAAGAAATTTAAACCCTTCTATGGCAATGCCCTGTTTGATCCCAATAAACACAACCCTCACTAAAATCCCAATCGCGACAACATCTATCCAATTTAAACTGCTCAAGGCTTCGGTTGACATCGAAGTTTTCCTCCCTTTCTTTAATGCCAACGTCCATTGTGAGGAACAAACGTTGTAAAGAGGTTGAAGTATAACACCCTTTATTTAGAGTGTCAAGAAAGCGGTTTCTTTTTAAGGCAAAAATTATATACTCATAAATGTCTGATAATATTATAGTTATGATTCAAACCTTTTAAAAAATTTGGACTCTCGCCTTGACATTTTATAATTAAAGTGTTATCTTTCAGCCATGAATGAATATACCTTAGAAAACGGTGAGAATCTAAACCCCGAAGTGCCGTTAGAGCGCACCAGCAAAGAGCTTACTATTCTCTATGATATCAGTAACGCCATGCGTACCACGCTTGAGCTCAACCACATCCTCTTCATCATTCTGACAGGTGTCACTTCGCATGCCGGCCTTGGCTTTAACCGGGCGCTTCTTTTTTTGGTCAATAAAAAAGAGCGTGTCTTAGAAGGAAAAATGACAATCGGCCCCGAATCCGGCGAACAAGCTCAAAAAATTTGGACCTATATCGAAAAAGAAAATCAAGATCTCGAAGACTTAATCGCCGCGTATAAATTCTCAGAAAACCTTGAAACACCTTTGAATGAAAAGATTCGTAAACTTAAAATTCCTTTACATCTTGAGACAGGCGGCCTTTTGGCGCAGGTTTACCTTGAGGGAAACCCTCTCGTAGTCGACCGCGCATCCATCTCAAAGTACACGAAGGACCCTTTACTTTCCGCCTTCAAAACCAATGAGCTTGTCATCATGCCTCTTAAGGCCAAGGATAAAGTGAACGGCATTATCGTCGCTGATAATTTGTTCACGCAAAAACCGATTACTGAAGAAGATTTAAAAATCTTTACGATGCTTAGCAATCAAGCCGGCCTCGCGATTGAAAATTCACAGCTTTATGAAATTGTCGTCCACAAAAGCCATACGGATTCCTTAACCGGGCTTTGGAATCACGGATTTTTTCAGGACACCCTGATCGAAGAGTTTGAAAACTCCAAAAAAACTAAACAGCCTTTAAGCCTTCTTGTTATCGATGTCGATGATTTTAAAAAGCTAAATGATTCCTGGGGCCACCAAAACGGCGATACGGTTTTGACACAACTGGCAAAGATTCTGAAAGATTCTTCGAGGGAGAGTGATTACGTTTGCCGTTATGGCGGCGAAGAGTTTTCGATGATTCTAACCAACACGAGTAAGGAACAGGGTTTTGTTATTGCCGAACGCCTGCGCGAAGAAATTGCTTCCTACAATTTTTCTCTTCTTTCGCGAAGCACTACCGCCAAGCTTACAGTCAGTGTCGGACTTGCCTCATATCCTGACGACACTAAAACTAAAGAAGAATTGATTCAAAAAGCCGATAAAGCCATGTACACTGCAAAATTTATCGGAAAGAACAAAACCTGCACGGCAGATTTAAGCCAAGATTAAACGCTTGCCGCAACCGCTTCTTTTTCTTTATTTTCCTCGTGGAATTTAACAGAAACAATTCTCGAAACGCCAGTTTCCTGCATCGTGATGCCGTACATGACGTTCGCGTGGGCGATTGTTTTTTTATTGTGCGTAATCACGATAAATTGCGCGATTTTGGCGAAATCTTTTAAAAGATAACCAAAGCGTCCGACGTTCGATTCATCAAGCGCGGCATCGATTTCATCTAAAACGCAGAACGGGCTCGGGCGCACTTTAAAAACACCGAAGATAAGCGCTATCGCGGTCAAAGATTTTTCTCCGCCGGAAAGAAGGCTTATGTTTTGAAGTTTTTTGCCCGGAGGACGCGCCACAATTTCAATTCCGGATTCAAGCGGATTTTCGGGATCAATCAAGAGAAGATTGGCGTCTCCCCCGCCAAAAAGCATACGGTAATAAATCCTGAATTCTTCGCTCACTTTTGTGAAGGTATCTAAAAACATTTGGCGCGTCGTGCGGTTGATTTTGCTAATCGTGGAAAGCAAAGATTCACGTGCCGAAATCAAATCACTTTGCTGTTTGGTCAAAAATTCAAAACGTCCCTTAAGCTCATCAAACTCTTCAATCGCGACCAAATTGACCGAGCCATAGGCGTCGCATTTTTTCTTAAGCTGTTCGATTTGCGCCGCTAACTCTTGGAAATTTATTTCTACGGCTTGCGGCTGGCCTGCCTGATCGAGCGAAGGTTCGGTAGCCGCCTGTGCTGCCTGCGAAGCGGCATTTGCCATCCATTCGTCCCAATTGATTTTATACGTTTGGATCAAGCGGTCTTTGATACTCTGTTCGCTAAAGGAAATTTCCTGACTCTTTAACTGATGGTTATGAAGGTTCGCTTTAATCTCTTCAACTTTTTCTTCAATCACAGCAGAATCTAAGCGAACTTTGGTGATGCGTTCAATCATCTGTGCTTTTTGCATTTCGTAATCGGCTAAAACGGTTTTTAAAGAATTTCTTTTTTCACTAAGTTCCTGAATCCTGATATTCATGGAACTAATATCATTGCTAAGCGTTTCTTTCTTAGCTTGAAGAGAAAGCGCCTCCTCTTCAAAGCGCGCGATATCTTTAAGCCCGTCAGTTAATTCTTTTTCAAACATTTCCTTATTTTCCCGCTGATCAATTTCTTTGTCACGGGCAGATTCAGTTTCTGTTTCGAGTTGAGCGATGAAAACACTTGCGTCTTCGCGTTCTTGTGATTTTGCGGCAATCACACCTTGCTGCGCTTTTATATTGTTATACGAAGCGCTCAAATTCTGATCGATTTCCTCATTCGTATGATTGAGCTCATCCTCTTTAGCTTTCAAAGAAATCAAGGCGCTTCTGGCTTCTTTGAGCTCGCTTGAAACCAAATCAAGTTCGCTCAAAAGCTTATTGGATTCTTCCAAAATACCTGTCTTTTGAGTTTCAAAACCTGACAAAATTTTTTCCTTCGCATGAACCGCGGCCTCTATCTCTTCGAGCTTTGCTTCCTCTATCTTGATTTCAGCAACGATTGCCTCTTTCTGTGAAGATTGAGAAATAATTTCAGAGGAAAGTCCCTCGATTTTGGCCGTGATTTTCTGAGGATCAAGTTCAATAAATTTTGTCTCGCAGACGATTTCGTGAAACTCAACGTTCGCAAATTGCGGAAAATGCTGCCGCAGATATTCCTGGCGCATGTTATCGACGGATTTAATCTCTTTGACCTTGCCGATGATTCCTTGATTCTTTCCCTCCGGTGGCGTCGTCACAAGAAAAGTTCCCTCGGTAACAGGGTCGGGCAAATCTTGATATTGCACACGCAGTTCTTCAATAAATTCCTTCTGCGAATTTAAGAAAAGTTTTTTCTTTTCCAAATTATCAATTGTGGTGTCAATCACAAAAAGCCGCGCCTTAAGCTGCTCGGTTGTATGAAGCTTTTCTTCCTGTTCTTTTTTAGATTGCGCAATAGCATCCAAACAGTTTTTGATTTCTAAAAGTACGTTCGAGAGCTTACTGTCAATTGAGGATTTTTCGGATTCGACTTTTTCGTTTTCAAGTTCAAGGCGGCGCTTGCGCGCCAAATACCCCTGAAATTCCTTCATCACCTCGGTGAGTCCATTTTTGATGGAAACCTGATGCGTGGTTAAATCCAAAATCTTTTCTTCGTCCGCTTTGATCGTGTGCTTGGCTTCTGAAACCGCTTGCGCGATCGCGGCTAAACTATTTCTCTTCTCTTCTAAGGTAACGACACTTTTTTTGAGCGTCTCCTCTAAAATGGCAAGCGTCTGTTTTAAGGCTTCAATTTTCCCTTGTTGAATCTGGCAGCGTTCCTGAAGTTGAAACTTTTGCTCGCCTAAACGTTTTTGATTGGCATTCGCGTCTAAAATGCGTTCCTCATTTAAAGAAATCTGTTTCGCGCTAATTTCAATCTGACTTCCCAGCTTCGCATCTTCGCCATAAACGCCGTTGATTTTTTCCTGCACTTGCTCAATGAGAGAATTTTCCTGAGACAAGGTTCCCTGAAAACTGCTCAGTTCCTGGGCAAGCGTCAATTCTTGATTGCGCAGATCTTCCAAAAGCTCCGCCAAGCTATCTTTTTCCTTGGTTTGTTCGCCCAATTGATGCTCGGCCAACTTGACTTCTAATCCTTTTAATCTTTCAAATTCATCTTTGTATTTTCTTGCTTTATTCGCCTGCCGCTCGATAGAGCCAATCTGTCTTTTGACTTCAACAATAATGTCGTTTAAACGCAAAAGATTATTTTCCGTATCCTGAAGCTTGCTTAACGCTTCTTTCCTTTTGGATTTGTATTTTGTGATTCCCGAGGCCTCGTCAATAATAATGCGCCTGTCTTCCGGGCGGGCGCTCACAATCAAATCAACCCTTCCCTGCTGAACCAAGGAATATGCTTCCGCGCCGATTCCCGTGCCCATAAATAATTCACTGATATCTCTCAAGCGGACCGCGTTTTTGTTAAGGAGATATTCGCTTTCACCGGAGCGAAATAAACGGCGGGTTACGGTGACTTCGTTGTATTCAATAGGCAGAGCCTTTGTTTCATTAGAAAATGTCAAGCTCACCTCGGCAAACCCGAGGCCGGCCTTGCTGTCTGTTCCGTTAAAAATAACATCTTCCATGGAGGAGCCGCGCAGTTCTTTAGCGCTTTGTTCGCCTAAAACCCAGCGAATCGCGTCAAAGATATTGCTCTTGCCGCAGCCATTGGGGCCAACAACCGCGGTGATGCCCTGCTCAAAATTCAAGACTGTTTTTTCGGCAAACGATTTAAAGCCAAAAATTTCTAGTCTTTTAAAGTACATTCGTCCCCTCCTTTTTGAAAGATGACATCAGATTTATTTTTTATGAGCCAAAATATCTTTAACAATTGTGATCGTGTGATTGAGCGATGTGAATTTTGGTAAATTTTCTTCCGGAATCACGATACGGTATTTTTTTTCAATGCCTGCCAAGATTTCGAGTGCCATCATCGAATCCATTCCCAAATCCTTGACAAAGCTGGCATTGGCATCGACACTCTCCGGCTCAACTTCCAAAACCTCGGCCACGAGATTGCGAATATCGCGCTCAACGTCGATTTTTGCTTTTACGTCACCCATTGAAAGCCTCCTTCATTTTCTTTTCGCGCTCTCTACGTGGCCTAAGGATACGCAAAAATGGGTTACTTCTTTTTAAGATGAATATTTACTGTCTAACCATGCGTCAATTTTTTCCTTTTTAAAGCGCCATTGACCGACGGCTTTAATGGCCGGAATTTTATGCTTTTTAACCCAGTCATAAACCGTGCGTTTTTTGACGCGAAGATATTTCGCGACTTCTTCAATTGTCATGAGTTGTTCAAAGCCCACTTTTGTCTCTCTTTTAAAAATGTTTTTCCTTTAGGACGCAGATGACACTTTATTATACCCTGAACTTCAAGTCAAACACTTTTACATATTTTTACATTCTAT
>CAZBRU010000001.1:21740-32158 GCA_964494585.1 uncultured Planctomycetales bacterium | reverse complement strand
CAGAGACCAAACCAAGTCCAAAAACAATTTTTGATATCGGAGAGCCCATTCGTATCGCCCAGGGGCCTTTCGCGAATTTTAACGGATCGGTCGTCGAAGTTTATCCAGATCGCGGAAAATTAAAGGTGAGCGTTTCGATTTTCGGACGAGCGACGTTGGTTGAGCTCGAATATTGGCAAGTGGAGAAAATTTAAGTCATGGCTAAAGAAGTTATCGCGCAAATCAAGTTGTATGTTTCTGCTGGTCAGGCTAATCCCGCGCCGCCCGTCGGGCCTGCCTTAGGGCAGCATGGTGTCAACATCATGATGTTCTGTAAGCAGTTTAATGAAAGAACAAAAGGCAGGGAAGGTTTGACGTTACCTGCCGTTATTACCGTTTACAAAGATAAATCATTTGACTTTATTATTAAAACGCCGCCAAGCAGTGTCTTGATTAAGAAGGCAGCCAATCTAGCCAAGGCATCGGGCACTGCGGGTAAAGAAAAAATTGCAGTCGTAACCCGTAAGCAAATCGAAGAAATCGCAAAGCAAAAAATGGAAGATTTAAACACAGTTGATTTACAGCAAGCCGTTCGCACAGTATCCGGCACGGCACGCAGTATGGGCATTGAAGTAAAGGATTAATTTATGGTTAAAATAAGCAAAAGGATGAAGGAAGTTTCAAAGCTTTCTAATCGCGATCAAGGCGTTCCGGTCAAAAATGCGATTGAAACTGTTACCAAATTTCCTAAGCCAAAATTTGATGAAACCGTCGAGCTTCATTTTAATCTTAATGTTGATTTAAAAAGTGGAGAGCAAAATATCCGTGGAACAGTCGTTCTTCCGCACGGGACGGGAAAGAGTATTCGCATCATCGCATTTTGCAGAGGGCCGCAAGCCGACAAAGCTAGAGCTTTAGGTGTTGATCAGGTGGGTGCAGAAGATTTAATTGAAAGGGTTGAAAAAGGGTTTTTAGATTTTGATTGCGCGATTGCCACACCGGATTTAATGCGGGACTTAAGCCGTTTAGGAAAAGTATTGGGCCCGCGCGGCCTTATGCCAAGCCCAAAGGCCGGTACCGTGACCCAAGATGTGGAAAGAGCGATTAAGGAAGTCAAAGCCGGAAAAATTGAATTTAAATCCGACAAGCAGGGCGGGATTCACGTAGGCATTGGCAAGAGATCTTTCAGCGAAAATAATTTACTCGAAAATGCGAATTATGTCATTGAAGCCGTGAATCATGCCAAACCGGCGAGTGTTAAAGGAAATTTGATCAAAAGTTTATTTGTGTCATCCACGATGGGGGGCGGGGTACGCATTTCCCTATAAAACAATGGCAATCGCAACTCTAAAAAAAGCCGGCCATATCGTTCGTGATAGTTTCCTTAATCACGTCAAAGATGGCGTCAACAAACGCCGCAATATTTTTCTTATAAGTTATACGAAGGTGTCAAGCGGCAAGATGGATGATTTTCGAAAAATCCTGCATCGCGCCGGAGCTGAAGTTTATGTTTCCAAAAATACAATCGCAGAGCGTGCTCTTCGCGAACTCAAATTTGAAAGGCTTGCCGAACGCATTAAAGGCCAAACCGCTTTTATTTTAAGCGACGCGGACACGGTTGAAATTTCAAAAGCGTTGACAAAGTTTGTTAAAACCTGCGACGGAATTTTGGTGCAGGGCGGACTTTTGCAGGGCGAGGTATTAGAGAAGAAAGATGTCGAGCGTTTGTCTGAATTGCCGGCACGAGAAGTTTTAATCGCGACCTTGCTCGGCACTCTTCAATCGCCTATTGTAAGATTCGCGTCAGCTCTTAATTCGAAAACATATGATCTTTTAAATGTTTTAAAACAAGTCAGCGAACAGAAAAAATAAAAATTAATTAAAGGGAGGACACAAAATGTCAGAAACAGCAACCGAAAGCAAAACACTTTCACCGAAGTTAGATGGAATTGTCAAGTCCGTTTCCGAGCTCACGGTCCTGGAATTATCAGATCTCGTGAAAGGCCTCGAAGACAAATTTGGCATCAAGGCCGCAGCTCCTATGATGGGTAGCCCCATGATGGGCGGTGCTCCTGCCGCAGGCGCAGCTGCCCCGGTTGAAGAAAAAACAACATTTGATGTTGTTTTAAAAGAAGTCGGAGCAAACAAGATCGGTGTTATTAAGGAAGTCAGAGCCGCAACAAATCTTGGGCTAAAAGAAGCCAAAGACTTAGTCGAAGCCGCTCCTAAAACGGTCAAAGAAGGCGCAACAAAAGAAGAAGCTGAAGATTTAAAGAAGAAACTCGTCGCAGCCGGTGCTGTCGTCGAATTAAAATAAACGCTTCTTTTTTTTTAAAAAAATGTTTTAGCGCCTTACGCGTGTCGCTAGAATCAGAAAATTAAATTATGAAAATAAAAATCAGAAACTTTAGCAAGTTTCAAGATACCTTTGTACTGCCCGGACTTCTTGATGTTCAAACCGAGTCTTATGCTATTTTTTTGCAAAAAGACACTGCTGCCGATGTGCGTAAGGATCAGGGTTTAGAGGAAGTCTTTCGGGAAGTTTTTCCTTTGGAAAGTTACGACGGACAAATCAAGCTTGAATACGTAAGTTACTCTTTAGGTAAAGAGAAATATTCGAACGGAGAATGTCAACGCCGAGGCATGAGCTATTCCGCGCCTCTCAAGGTTAAGCTTCGCTTAGTCACTCCAGTTGATATTAAGGAACAAGAAGTCTATTTTGGTGATTTTCCTTTAATGACAGACACCGGAACGTTCATCATAAACGGTGATGAAAGAGTCGTGGTGTCGCAAATCCAAAGATCGCCGGGTGTTTCTTTTGAATTTGAACGCCATCCGACAGGAAAAAATATTTATTACGGCCGCGTTATCCCTTCCCGCGGCGCGTGGTTTGAAATCAAGTATGATTTAAATGATATCCTTTTGGCTTACGTGGATCGCCGGCGCAACTTTCCGGTAACGCAAATCTTGCGCATCATGGGACTTTCGAGCATGGAAGACATGAAAAAAGTTTTAGGCGAAGATGCGGAGAAATTAAAAGCCACGCTTGAACGCGATCATACGACCAGCAAAGAAGAGGCCCTTTTAGATTTTTATCGCAAGATGAGACCTACCGAACCAGCCACGGTTGAAGTAGCGGAAATGCTTTTCTTTAGATTGTTTTTTGACCCGAAACGTTACGATTTGAGCAAGGTCGGCCGTTATATCGTCAATCGTAAATTGAATATGAATGTGGCGATCGAAAATAGAATTCTTGACATTTCTACCGTTGCCGGCGTTATCAAGTATTTATTTAATTTAAGAGAAGGCTATGGCGACATCGACGACATTGACCATTTGGGCAATCGCCGCGTCAAATCGGTTGGAGAACTTGTCCAAAATCAAGTGCGCATCGGTTTGGCTCGTCTCGAACGTTCGATTAAAGAGCGTTTGGTTGTCATGAGCAATTTTGAAAATTTAACGGCGCATCATTTGATCAATTCAAGATTATTCTCGAATCAAATTCAAGATTTCTTTGCGCGCAGCCAGCTTTCGCAGTTTGCCGATCAAGTTAACCCCTTAGCTGAAATGACGCACAAGCGCAGAATCAGCGCTATCGGGCCCGGCGGTTTGTCACGTGAACGCGCTGGTTTCGAGGTACGTGACGTTCATCATACGCATTATGGCCGCGTTTGTCCGATTGAAACACCGGAAGGCCCCAATATCGGCTTGATTGCTTCCTTGACGACCTGCGCGCGTATCAATGAATTAGGATTTATCGAAACGCCTTATCGAAAAGTTACCGAGGGGCGCGCCACAAGAAAACTTGAATATTTAACAGCTGATATTGATCAAAATAAATATATTGCCCAAGCTGATACCCCGCATGATAAAGACGGCAATTTTTCTGAAAAAGATTCCATCTGCCGTTATAAAACAGATTTCCCAAAAATTCCTCCTTCCAAAGTTGATTACATGGATGTTTCGCCTAAACAGCTTGTTTCTGTTGCCGCTTCCCTTATTCCTTTCTTAGAGCATGATGACGCAAACCGCGCTTTGATGGGTTCTAACATGCAGCGCCAGGCCGTGCCTTTGATGATCACGGAAGTTCCCTATGTCGGGACCGGCATGGAAGGAAAAGTTGCCAAAGATTCGGGTGTTGTTGTTGTGGCTAAAGAATCCGGAAAAGTGACGCGCGTTGACGCCAAAGAAATCACTGTCGGAAAAATATCGTACCCTTTAAAAAATTTCTTACGCTCAAACTCGAATACATGTGTTAATCAAAAACCGATTGTCGAGTTAGGCGACCAAATTGAAGCCGGGGATGTGATTGCCGACGGAATCGCGACGAAGAACGGAAAAATCGCCATGGGCCGCAATGTCTTGGTTGCGTTTATGCCTTGGCGCGGTTACAACTTTGAGGATGCCATTTTACTTAGCGAACGGTTAGTGCGTGAGGATTGTTTTACATCGATTCATGTTGAAAAGTTTGAAGTCGAGGCCCGTGAAACAAGGCTTGGCAATGAAGAAATCACGCGCGATATTCCAAATGTCGGTGAAGAGGCCTTAAAAGATTTGACGGAAGACGGCATTATCCGTATCGGGGCAGAAGTTAAGGCGGGCGACATTCTCGTCGGTAAAGTCACGCCAAAAAGTGAAAAAGAATTATCACCCGAAGAGAGGCTGCTTCGCGCTATTTTCGGCGAAAAGGCAGCTGACATTCGTGATACTTCATTAACCTTGCCGCCCGGCATTGAAGGCGTGATTGTCAATGTCGAAATCTTTCAGCGCAGCGAACGCGGCCGCAAGTCCAAAGAAGATAAACAAAAAGAAACTGATGCCATTCGTAAAATCAGAGAATATTACAAGCAAGAGATTGAATTTATTGAACTCGAAAAAGCAAGAAAGCTTTCGAGGATATTAGGCGTCGATTTAAAGAAATTCCAAAAAATGTCAACAAGCGAAATCAACGCTGATGAAGAAGCAAAAGACGTTTTAAGTTTCTTTAACGACAAGATTCGAGGATTAACCGAAGAAGAAGAGCAGGAGGTTGACCGCGTTAAGCGCGGCGATGAACTTCCGCCTGGTGTTTTAAAAAGAGTCGTGATTTATGTCGCTACAAAGCGAAAGATTTCAGAAGGCGATAAAATGGCCGGACGCCACGGAAATAAAGGTGTTGTGGCGCGCATTTTACCCGAAGCTGATATGCCGTTTATGGCCGATGGTACACCCATTGAAATTATTTTAAACCCGCTCGGCGTGCCTTCACGTATGAACGTAGGACAGCTTTTGGAAACCCATTTGGGGTGGGCCGCTCATGTCCTTGGTTTTCATGCTGAAACACCCGTGTTTAACGGCGCTTCCGAAGAGGAAATTCGAGGGCTTTTAAAAGAGGCGGGGCTTCCAGAAGATGGGAAAACTGTTGTTTATGACGGCCATACGGGTATACCGTTTGATCAGAAAATCACCATCGGGTATATCTATATGCTTAAATTAAATCATCTTGTCGATGAAAAGATTCATGCTCGCTCAATCGGTCCTTATTCATTAGTTACACAGCAGCCTTTGGGTGGTAAAGCGCATTTTGGCGGGCAGAGATTCGGCGAAATGGAAGTTTGGGCGCTTGAAGCCTACGGCGCTGCTTATACGCTTCAAGAAATGCTGACTGTCAAAAGTGATGACGTGACCGGGCGAAGCCGCATTTACGAAGCCATCGTCAAAGGCGAACAGAAACTTACGCCTGGAACTCCCGAATCCTTTAATGTTCTTGTTAAGGAATTACAAGGTTTGTGTTTGGATATCCGTACCGAAGGCCCGCAAAAATTACAAGACACTAAAAAAGGCGAAGACAAACAAGTCAAGAAATCCTAAACATAGGATAAGAAATTTATGAAAACAATAGACATTCTTCAAGCGAAACAGCCCAGAATCAAATTTGACAAAGAGCATCATAAAGATCAGATGGCGCCTGAGCCAAAAAGCTATGATCGCATTACGATTAAAATTGCCTCGCCTCAAATCATCCGCTCATGGTCGCACGGTTCTATCAAAAAAGCTGAGACGCTAAATTACAGAACTTTAAAACCAGAAAAGGACGGACTTTTCTGCGAAAAGATTTTTGGTCCTGTCCGTGATTGGGAATGCAATTGCGGCAAATACAAAGGCATTAAATTTAGAGGGATTACCTGCGATCGCTGCGGAGTTTTGGTCACGCGTTCGTCCGTCCGCCGTGAACGCATGGGCCATATCGAACTTGCGTGTCCGGTTACGCATATCTGGTTTTACAAGGCTGTCCCCAGCCGTCTTTCCGCGCTCCTTCAGCTGACATTACGTGAACTTGAGAAATTAATTTATTATGAAGAATATGTCGTTATTGATCCCGGCACAACGCCGCTCAAGAAAAAAGAATTTTTAAACGAAGAAAAATATCAAGAAGCGCTTGCGCAGCATGGCGGAAATTTTAAAGCCAAAATTGGCGCGGAGGCTGTGCGCGATCTTTTGCGAGAAATTAATTTAGATGAACTTTGCAAGCAGCTAAGAAAAGATTTAGAAAAGTCCAATCCTGCCGGAACAAATGCCAAAAAATTTAGTAAAATGCTAAGAATTGCCGAAGATTTTAAAGTTTCCGGTAATTTGTCTGAATGGATGGTTTTGGAAATACTTCCTGTTATTCCTCCGGATTTACGGCCCTTGGTTCCCCTTGAAGGCGGCCGTTTTGCAACGTCTGATTTAAATGATTTGTACCGCCGCGTGATCAATCGCAATAACCGTTTAAAAAAGTTGATTGATTTAAACGCGCCTGAAATTATTATTCGTAACGAAAAACGCATGCTTCAGGAAGCTGTCGACGCGCTTTTGGATAATGGTCGTCATGGCCGCCCAGTGCTGGGCTCCGGAAATCGCCCCTTAAAATCCCTTTCCGATATGCTCAAAGGAAAACAGGGACGCTTTAGAATGAACTTGCTTGGTAAACGCGTTGATTATTCGGGCCGTTCGGTTATTGTCGTTGGGCCTGAATTAAAATTGCATCAGTGCGGATTGCCTAAGAAAATGGCGCTTGAACTTTTTGAACCGTTTATTATCCGACGCTTGCGCGAAAAAGGTTTTGTCCACACGATTAAAGGCGCGAAACGTATGGTTGAGCGTGCCAAGATTGAGGTGTGGGACATATTAGATGAAGTTATTCAAGATCATCCCATCATGCTTAACCGCGCGCCGACACTACACCGTTTAAGTGTTCAGGCGTTTCAACCGATTTTAGTCGAAGGCAAAGCCATCAAGCTCCATCCTTTGGTGTGCGCCGCTTTCAACGCGGATTTTGACGGCGATCAAATGGCCGTGCACGTTCCACTTTCTTTGGAAGCCCAAATCGAATGCCGTATTGAGCTTCTCTCGATTAATAATATTTTCTCACCGGCCGACGGACGTCCGATTCTTACCCCAACGCAGGATATTGTCTTGGGGCTTTATTATTTGACGAAAGATAAAATTGGCGGTAAAGGCGAGGGCAGGCTCTTTTCAAGTTGCGATGAAGTCCTCATTGCTTACAACGATGATCTTTTGGAATTGCATTCACGCATTAAGCTAAAGTTGAAAGACCCAATTTGGGGCGATGAAAAACCGTCACTTGTTATTTCTCAGGAAGAAAGTTCAAAGCGCGAAAAGAAAAAAGGACAAGCCGAAGAGCATCCGACCGTTCCCACCGTTGAAACAACGGTAGGGAGGGTTATGTTCAATCAAACTTTGCCTAAAGATTATGGTTTTGTGAATGAAACATTGGATAAGAAAAAAGTAGGGGCTGTTGTTTCGGATTGTTACAAAAGATTTGCCCAGCATGAAACCGTTCTTCTCTTAGACAAACTAAAAGATTTAGGATTTTATTCCGCGACTCTCGCTGGAATTTCAATAAGCATTTCGGATATGATTGTTCCTAAAGAAAAAGAAGGCGTCATTAAAAACGCGAAGCAGGAAGTGGCTAAAGTCGAAGATCAGTACCGCAAAGGTATCATCACCGAACGCGAACGCTATAACAAGATCATCGATGTGTGGACACATGCGACTGAATCACTTTCGGAAGCGGTTTTAAAAGGAATGGATCCCTTTAATCCGGTGTTCATTATGGCGGATTCCGGCGCGCGTGGTTCCCGTTTGCAGATTCGCCAGCTCTCCGGTATGCGTGGACTTATGGCAAAGCCTTCTGGTGAAATTATTGAAAACCCGATTATCGCCAGCTTTCGTGAAGGCCTTTCAGTTTTGGAATATTTTATTTCAACGCACGGTGCCAGAAAAGGTTTAGCCGACACCGCGTTAAAAACAGCAGACGCAGGTTACTTAACTCGCCGTTTGGTTGATGTCGCGCAAGAAATTGTCGTGAGCGAACCCGATTGCGGTACGTTAAACGGAACCACGGTTGCCGCTATCGTTGAGGGTGATGAAGTTGTGGTGAGTTTAAAAGAAAGAATCGTTGGGCGCGTGGCTTTGGATAATATTGTTGATGTTATCACGGATCAGTTGATTGTTGAAGCCGGCCAAGAAATTACGGATGACAAAGCTGATGTTATTGAACAACTTGGAATTGAAAAGGTTCGCATTCGCAGTGTCTTAACGTGCGAAGCCGACCGAGGTGTTTGCGTTCGATGTTATGGACGCAATCTTGCAACGCAGCGTTTGGCTGAGTTAGGCGAGGCCGTCGGTATTATCGCCGCTCAAAGTATCGGCGAACCCGGTACGCAGTTAACGATGAGAACGTTTCACATCGGCGGTACGGCAAGCCGCACCATTGAGCAATCTTATATTCGTTCTAAAAATAAAGGTGTCGTCAAATATCATAAATTGCGCGTTGTTGAAAAAGATAAACAATACATTGTCTTAAACCGAAATGGTTCCATCAGCATCAATGATGACATGGGACGCGAATTTGAACGCCATCAACTTCCTCAAGGCGCGGTGATTGCGATTCCTGACGGTTTGGTTGTTGACACAGGTGTTATTTTCGTCACATGGGATCCTTACACCATCCCGATTATTTCCGAAGTTAAAGGTCTTGTGAATTTTGAAGATTTAAAAGAAGACGTGACCATACGCGAAGAACTGAACCCCGTGACGGGTATTACCGAGCGCGTGGTTGTCGAACACAAACAGGAATTCCATCCGCAGATTATCGTTACCGACGAAAAGAAAGAAGTGCTTGGAATCTATTCCATTCCTGTCGGAGCGCATATTTTAGTCAAAGATAATCAAGTTGTCAGTGCCGGTGAACTCGTGGCAAAAATTCCGCGCAGTGCCGGTAAAACGCGCGATATCACCGGCGGTTTGCCTCGTGTTTCAGAATTATTTGAGGCCCGCCGCCCGAAAGATCCGGCTGTTATTTCTGAAATTGACGGCTTTGTGGAATTCGGCGAAGACAAAAAAGGTTTACGAAAAATCGTTGTCAAAAGTCCTACGGGGATGGCGAAAGAATATACCATTCCGCATGGAAAACATCCCAATGTCTATAAAGGCGACCGTGTTTTCGCGGGCCAGCAATTGACGGAAGGGCCTGTTGTTCCGCAAGATATTTTGCGCGTCTGCGGTGATAAAGTTTTGCAGGAGTACTTACTAAATGAAATTCAAGAAGTTTATCGTTTGCAGGGTGTGCGCATTAATGACAAGCACATTGAGCTTATTATTTCGCAGATGTTAAAGAAAGTTCGCATCGAAGAATCCGGTGATTCCGAATTTTTGGCCGGCCAGCAGGTCGATAAAATTATATTTAAAAAAGCCAACCAAGAAATTGTTAAGAAAAAAGGGAAACCAGCGTCGGCGACACCGCTTTTGCTTGGGATCACCAAGGTTTCTTTAACAACGGAAAGTTTTATTTCTGCGGCGAGCTTTCAAGAAACAACAAGAGTCTTGACAGACGCGGCTGCTTCTGGCAAAATTGACTTTTTGCGCGGGCTCAAAGAAAACGTCATTGTGGGACATTTAATTCCGGCGGGGACCGGATTTATAAAATATAACGAAGTGGAAATGGTAAAACATGCCGACAATATCACAGTTAATCAGAATCCGACGGGAACAGAAGAAGAAAAAGGGTAAGTCACCGGCCCTGACAAGTTGTCCGCAGCGCCGGGGCGTTTGTCTTCAGGTCAGAACCATGACGCCTAAAAAGCCAAACTCTGCCCTGCGTAAAATCGCGAGAGTTAGGCTCTCTAACGGAATTGAAGTAACGTCCTACATTCCGGGAGAAGGGCACAATTTGCAAGAGCACTCTATCGTGCTTGTGCGCGGAGGCCGCGTTAAAGATTTACCGGGTGTGCGTTATCACATTGTCCGCGGAACACTTGATACCGCGGGTGTTGCTAATCGAAAAAAATCGCGCTCAAAATATGGCGCTAAAAGAGATACTAAATAATCATGAGAAGACGCCGAGCTGAAAAAAGAGAAATTTTACCCGATCCAAAATATCACAATCCCTTGGT
>CAZBRU010000001.1:1717-21640 GCA_964494585.1 uncultured Planctomycetales bacterium | reverse complement strand
GCGATTGCGATGCGCTGGATTCGTGATTTTGCGCGCGCAAAAAAGGGAAGGCCGATGATGACCAAGCTTGCGGATGAGCTTTTGCTTGCTTACAAAAATGAAGGCCCCGCAATTAAAAAACGTGATGAGACCCATAAGATGGCTGAGGCCAACCGTGCCTTTGCGCATTTACGCTGGTAATACATATTAGGGAAGACAATGCCTAAAAAAGTTCAACTAGAGAATGTAAGAAATTTTGGAATTATCGCTCATATCGATGCCGGTAAGACAACGACGACTGAGAGAATCCTCTTTTATACAGGCGTCATTCATAAATACGGCGATATTGATGATGGTACAACAACCATGGATTGGATGCCTCAAGAACAAGAAAGGGGTATTACAATCACGGCTGCGAGTACCACATGTTTTTGGCGTGATTGCCGTTTTAATTTGATTGATACGCCTGGCCACGTGGATTTCACCATTGAAGTTGAGCGTTCGCTTAAGGTTTTAGACGGTGCTGTCATTGTGCTCTGCGCGGTTTCCGGCGTTCAACCTCAGACTGAAACTGTTTGGCGTCAGGCCGATCGTTATAAAGTTCCGCGGCTTGCCTTCATTAATAAGATGGACCGCATGGGCGCGGATTTTTACAATGTGCTCGAACAAATGTACGAACGCTTAGGCGCGCATGCCGCTCCTATTCAGATTCCCGTCGGCGCTTCCGAAACATTCGAAGGGATGATTGACCTTATCAATAGTGACTATATTACGTATGCTGACGTCGATGGCAGCCAGATTGTTCGCAGTGAAATTCCCGCAGAATACAAAGAAAAAGCTAAACAATACCGCCACAAATTGATTGAAACCCTTGGTGAAGCCGATGATGTGATCATGGAAAGCTTTATAAATGAAAAAGAAATTTCGGTAAGTGACTTGATGCTTGCGATTCGCCGCGCCGTGATTGCCAATAAATTCGTTCCGGTTCTCTGCGGGACATCATTAAAAAATCGCGGTGTTCAAATGGTATTGGACGCGATTTGCGACTTCTTGCCATCACCATTGGATGTTCCGCCTATTACGGGAAAGGACCCTAAAACCGAAGAGCATGTGCTGCGAATGACTTCTGAAGACGAACCTTTAGCCGGATTGGTTTTTAAACTCGCGCTTGACCCTTACGTTGGAAAGATTTTTTATACCCGAATTTATTCCGGAAAAATTAAAAGCGGCATGACAGTTTATAATTCGACACACCGCGTTAAAGAACGCGTCGCAAAGATTGTTTTGATGCATGCCAATAAACAAGAAATCTTAGATGAAGCCACGGCGGGTGAGATTGTGGCCTTGGTCGGTTTAAAAGATTCTAAAACGGGGGATACGCTTTGCGATCAAGAGAAACCTGTTATCTTAGAAAATATGCGCGTGCCTGAACCTGTGGTTTCGATGGCGATTGAACCAAAATCAAAAGCCGATCAAGATAAACTTGGTATGACTTTAAAGAAATTTACCGATGAAGACCCATCATTCCGATTTCAATACAATCAAGAAACCGCGGAAACAATTATTTCCGGAATGGGCGAACTTCATTTGGAAATCATTATCGACCGCATGAAGCGTGAATACAATCTTGACGCCAATGTCGGCCGTCCGCAGGTTGCTTACAAAGAAACGATTTCTCAAAAAGCAATGGGCGTGACGGGCAAATTTATTTCGCAAAGCGGCGGCCGCGGCCAGTATGGCCACGTGATTATTGACGTTGTTCCCTCCGAAGAAGGCAGCAAAGGAGTTGTTTTTATCGATAAAATCAGAGGAGGCTCTGTTCCTCGTGAATATATTAAACCGATTGAAGAAGGAATTCGCACAGCCGCGTTAAGCGGTATTTTAGGCGGATATCCGGTTACGGATATTGTGGTGACTTTAGTTGATGGTTCTTATCATGAAGTCGATTCGAGTGAACTCGCTTTCAAATTAGCTGCTAAATATGCTTTGCAAGATGCACTTCGTATCGGAAAATCAGTTTTTTTGGAGCCGATTATGGATACGGAGGTTACTGTTCCCGAAGATTTCATGGGTTCGGTTATCGGAGACTTGAACACGCGCCGCGCAAAAATTGTCAATTTAGGAAATATAGGAAAACTTAAAACCGCGCGCTGCGAAGTTCCGCTCGCGGAAATGTTCAATTACGCGAATGCCGTGCGTTCGCTTTCACAAGGCCGTGCCACATTTACCATGGAACCGGCCTTTTATCAGGAAGTTCCTGCTCAGGTTGCCGAAAAAATTATTGGTAAACGAGCAGCTTTAGCGGAAAAGAAATAAAAAAATCTTAAGGAATAAAAAGGGGGATAACATATGGCAAAGGAAAAATTTGTAAGAAATAAACCGCATTTGAATATCGGAACCATCGGTCATGTCGACCATGGTAAGACGACTTTGAGCGCGGCGATCACCATGGTCTTGGCAAAAAAGGGCTTGGCACAAGCACGTTCGTATGATTCTATCGACAACGCGCCTGAAGAAAAAGAGCGTGGCGTTACGATTAACATTTCGCATCTTGAGTATGAAACAGATGCGCGCCATTACGCCCACATCGACTGCCCTGGACACGCTGACTATATCAAAAACATGATTACCGGCGCGGCTCAGATGGACGGCGCGATTCTGGTTGTTTCAGCGGCCGACGGCCCGATGCCTCAGACGCGCGAGCATATTCTTTTGGCCCGCCAGGTGAATGTTCCGGCCATTGTTGTTTTCATGAACAAATGCGATCAAGTCGAAGATAAAGAGCTTTTAGATTTAGTTGAGCTTGAAGTGCGTGATCTTTTAACAAAATATAAATATCCCGGAGATAAAACCCCCATTATCCGCGGGAGCGCGCTTGAGGCCATGAACCATTCTGATGATCCTGAAAAAATCAAACCAATTGCTGACCTTATGAAAGCTGTTGATGACTTTATCCCTCTTCCTGCTCGTGAACTTGATAAGCCATTTTCCATGGCCGTCGAAGATGTCTTTTCGATTTCCGGCCGCGGTACGGTTGCCACAGGAAGAATTGAAAGAGGAATTGTGAAAGTCGGCGAAGAAGTTGATGTCGTCGGCCTTCGTCCTCAAATTCAAAAAACTGTCGTGACTGGTGTTGAAATGTTTCGTAAGGAACTCGATCAGGGCCAAGCCGGCGACAACGTTGGGTTGTTGCTGCGAGGTATGGATAAGGACACAATGGAACGCGGAATGGTTTTAGCCAAACCCGGAACCATTACCCCTCATACGCATTTTAAAGCTCAGGTTTACGTTCTAAGCAAAGAAGAAGGTGGCCGGCATACGCCGTTTTTTAAAGGGTATCGGCCGCAATTTTATTTTAGGACAACGGATGTTACCGGAACAGCAAATCTTCCTCCCGGCATTGAAATGTGTATGCCCGGTGACACCGTTCAACTTGAAATTGAACTCATTACGCCAGTTGCCATGGAAAAAGAATCACGCTTCGCCATTCGCGAAGGTGGCCGTACCGTCGGCGCAGGCGTTGTCGCAGAAGTACTAAAATAAATTAAGGCGGAATGTAAGTCAATGGCAGCAATACAGAAAATACGCATCAAGCTTCGTGCCTACGATCATCGTTTGATTGATCAATCGGCGCAGGAAATCGTTGAGACGGCTGTTCGGACCGGCGCTAAGGTGTCCGGGCCTATTCCCTTGCCGACAAAAAAGGAATTGTACACTGTTCTAAGGTCTCCTGTTATCGATAAAAAATCAAGAGAGCAGTTTCAACTGGCTACGCACAAACGCCTCATTGATCTTATCGAGCCAACCGCTAAAACCGTTGAAGCCTTAAGGAAGCTCAATCTGCCCGCAGGGGTGGATGTAGAGATAAAACAATAAAGCCATGATTAAAGGATTGTTAGGAAAAAAGCTTGGCATGACCCAGATTTTCGATGGTGACGGAAACGCAGTTTCGGCAACCGTCGTCGAGGCAGGGCCATGTCCGATTTTAGAGCTTAAAAGCGCTCCTTTAAAAGTCAAGCTTGGATATGTTCCGGTTAAGGAGTCGAGGCTTGATAAACCCACGCTTGGATTTTTTAAGAAGGCGGGTGTCGCGCCGCAACGGTTGATACGTGAATTCGCGTCAACAGATAATAAAGATTACAAAATCGGCCAAGAAATTAAAGTGGATGTTTTTAAAGCCGGTGATTATGTGGATGTGACCGGAACTTCTATCGGAAAAGGTTTTCAGGGCGGCATGAAACGCTGGAATTGGCACGGCGGGCCCATGAGCCACGGCTCGACTTCTCATCGCCGGGTAGGTTCGATTGGTTCCACGACAACACCGGGGCGCGTTATTAAGGGTCATCACATGCCAGGCCAAATGGGCAATGCGCAGGTGACAGTTCAGAATTTGCGCGTCATGCAAGTTGATAGCGAAAATAATTTATTGGTTTTGAAGGGTGCCGTGCCGGGAGCCCGTAACGGCTATGTGGCCATCAATTTAGCTTTAAAAAAGAAGCATCAAGCGCTTGATTTCAAGAGAGAAATAGTGACGAAAAAACGCAATCCTATGAAACAAAGCAAGGCGAAAGCCAAGGGTAAAGAATAATGGCGACAACAAGTTTGAATTTAATTGTTCATGGCATGGACGGCAAAAAGATAGAAGAAATCGCCCTTCCTGAAGATATTTTTAGCGGAAAACCTAATCACGCGGTTATGCATCAGGCTGTTGTGATGTACCAGGCCAATCAGCGCCAGGGTAATGCCTCGACAAAAGAACGCGGTGTGGTTTCCGGCGGAGGAAAAAAGCCTTTTCGTCAAAAAGGAACCGGACGTGCCCGCGCGGGTTCGATACGTTCACCGCTTTGGATGGGCGGCGGCGTTGTGTTTGGTCCGCATCCGAGAGATTTTAGTTATACTGTTCCAAAAAAAATTAAGACCGCCGCGCTTCGCGAAAGCATTCACGCTAAATTTTTAAGCGATGATTTGTTTTGCGTTGAGAGCCTTACGCCGACGAGCCAAAAAACAAAAGATTTCGAAAAAATTTTAAACACCCTTAAGTTAAGGGGAAACAGGGTCTTGGCCTTACTTGACAAAAGTGATTCCGATATCGCGCGTGTCTCGCGTAATCTGCAGCGTTTTTGTTCAAAGCGTGTCGATGATGTCAACGCGTACGATATTCTTTCAAATAAAAAGGTATTGATTACCAAAGCCGCGTTTAAACATTTACTTAAAAAAATTAATACATAAATCTATGCTTTCCTACGACATTATAAAATCATTAGTTCGCACCGAAAAAAGCACAGGCTTAGAGCCGCAAGGCAAATATCTTTTTCATGTTGCGAAAGAAGCTACAAAGATTGATGTCAAACGCGCGGTTGAAGAAATTTACACCGTGAAAGTTAAAGACGTTAACACTTTTATCGTGCCGGGTAAGGCCAAACGCGTTCGTCAGCAGCTTGGACACACGCCGGACTGGAAAAAAGCACTTGTGACCCTTCGCGAGGGTTCAAAAATTGAGGTTGTCTAATTATGGGACTTAAAATATTTAAACCAACGACAAACGGCGTTCGTCATGCGGTGATTTCTGATTTTTCAGAGCTGACTAAACACACTCCGGAAAAATCATTGCTCGCGCCTCTCAAGCAATCCGGTGGGCGTAATTCTTACGGCCGTATCACAATGCGTTTTCGAGGCGGCGGACATAAAAGAATGTACCGCATTATTGATTTTAAACGCGATAAAATTGATGTTACGGCAAAAGTTGTCGCAATTGAATATGACCCAAACCGTTCGGCACGTATTGCCTTGATTCAATACACGGATAACATTAAAGCGTATATTTTAGCGCCTTTAGGATTAAATCTCGGCGATGAAATTGTGAGCACGCTTAGCGGCGAAGTTGAAATGAAGATGGGAAACTGTTTGCCTTTAGGAAGAATTCCCGTGGGTTCCGCTGTGCACAATATTGAACTCATTCCGGGAAAAGGCGGAAAGATTGTGCGCTCTGCCGGCACCTCAGCCCAGATTATGGGGCGTGAAAGTGATTTTTGTCATTTGCGTTTACCATCAGGTGAAATGAGAAAAGTCAGCGTCAGATGCCGTGCTACCATTGGCCAATTAGGTAATGTTGAGCACGAATCCATTTCTATTGGTAAAGCAGGGCGCAATCGCTGGACTGGTCGAAGGCCGCATGTGCGCGGCGCGGCCATGAATGCTCACGACCATCCGCATGGCGGCGGCGAAGGCAAGGCCCCTCAAGGTAATCCTCATCCGGTGTCTCGATGGGGTAAGCCAACTAAGGGTTATAAAACACGGAAACCTAGAAAATATTCTGACATGTACATTGTCAAAAGAAGGAAATAAAGATGCCCCGCTCTCTTAAAAAAGGTGCGTTTGTCGATGAACATCTTACAAAAAAGATTGACATGATGCAGCGCACAGGACAAAGGCAGCCGATTAAAACATGGTCGAGGCGTTCGACGGTTGTGCCTGACTTTGTCGGATACACGATTGCTGTTCATGACGGGCGCAAACATATTCCGGTCTTTGTGACGGAAAATATGGTGGGTCACAAGCTAGGCGAATTCGCGCCCAGCCGTATTTTTAGAAAACACGGCGGCGTGAAAGCCAAAAAATCTCCGGACAAGACATAAAAAAGAAAACTATGATTGCACAAGCTAAAGGACGTTTTTACCGTTCATCCGCGACAAAGGTAAGGCAAGTGATCGATCTTATCCGCGGCAAAGATATCGCCACCTCAGAAGCCATTTTAATGCAAGTCTTCAAAGGCTCTGTACCGATGGTGAAGAAAGTTTTGAAATCAGCGGTCAGCAACGCGAAACAAAAAGGCCTAAGTGAGGATCAGCTATTTATTTCAAAGATCACGTCCGATATCGGGCCGACATGGAAAAGATTCCGGGCCGCAAGTTTTGGCCGCGCGTCTCCTATTTTAAAAAGGACGTCGCATTTAACAATTGAACTGGATTTAAAGGTTAAGTAAAGGAAGGCTATGGGACAAAAAGTAAGTCCGTTACTTTTGCGGATTGGCTACATCAAAAATTGGCGCAGCCTCTGGTTTGCCAACAAAAAAGATTTTCGAATCAACATTTTGGAAGATTTCAAAATCCGAAAATACGTTAAGCAAAAGTTTATTCAAGCTGCTGTTTCGGAAGTCATCATTGAGCGTATGGCAAACCAAGTCAAAGTCAGAATCCGTTCCGCCCGTCCGGGAATTATCATCGGCCGCCGGGGAGCAGACATTGAAAAGCTAAAAAATGATTTAGCGGGAATCACGCGCAAAGAAATTTCGATTGATATTGAGGAAATTAAAAATCCTGCTATCGAAGCTCAGCTGATTTGTCAAAGCATTGCGTTTCAATTTGAAAAAAGAGTCGCGTTTCGCCGAGCTATGAAAAGGGCTATTGAACAGGCGATGCAAAGCGGCGCGCAAGGAATTAAAATCAGCTGTTCCGGCCGTTTGGGCGGTGCTGAAATGTCTCGCCGTGAAACTTATAAGGTCGGAAAGCTGCCTCTTCAAACGTTTCGCGCTGATATCGATTATGGATTTGCTGAAGCCTTGACAACGTACGGAATTTTAGGAATAAAGGTATGGGTCTATAAAGGCGACGCAATTTTGGATAAGAAAAAAGAAGAGAAAGTCGCGCCAAAAATTTCGCCGCAAGAACCGGCTTAAGGGAGCTTAAAACTTATGTTGATGCCCGCTCGTGTTAAATATCGTAAATCGCAAAAAGGAAAATCGCGCGGCATTGCCTCGCGTGGAAATCAGCTTATCTTTGGCGAATTTGGTTTGAAGGCTCTCGAAAACGGTTTCATTAAAAGCAATCAAATTGAAGCCGCGCGCGTTGCCGTGGCCCGTAAATTGGGCGGGGCAGGGCGATTCTGGATTAAGATTTTCCCACATAAGCCTATTACTAAAAAACCTGCCGAAGTCCGCATGGGAAAAGGTAAAGGCGACGTGGACCATTGGGTTGCCGTCGTGAAGCGCGGTGTTATCCTATTCGAATTAGGCGGCGTGCCCGAAGAGTTTGCGCGTCAGATTTTTCGCCTTGTTGCGTTTAAGATGCCGCTTCGAGCTCGGTTTGTTTCACGCGGCACGGCTCACTAAGGATAAATTTTATGAAGATTAAAGAAGTTCGCGAATTAGCAGAGCAAGATTTAGTACAAAAAGAAAAAACGCTCAAAAAAGAATTGTTTGAGCTTAACTACAAGAAAAAATTCGGGCAGGTTGAAAAACCGGGACGTTTTCGCCTGATACATCGTGAAATCGCGCGCATTAAAACTATTTTAAAAGAAAGACAAACTGATGGAAGAAAGAGCAAATAAGCGTAAGTTTTTAGCGGGCATCGTCGTTAGCGACAAAATGAATAAAACGCGTGTCGTGCAAGTGCGTTGGACTTCGAAACACGCGTTTTACGACAAGCCTATGCGCCACGCCGTAAAGTTTAAAGCGCATGATGAAAAAAATGAATCGAAAACAGGCGACAAAGTGACCATTATGGAAACGCGGCCCATTTCAAAAGATAAACGCTGGGTGATTACAGAGATTGCTAAATGATTCAACTTAAAACAATTTTAGATGTAGCTGATAATACCGGGGCGCGTAAGGCGTCCATGATAGGAACGCTTAATGCCAAGGGAAAGTTCCATGCCAAAGTGGGGGATTTGATTAAAGTGAATATTAAAGAATCATCGCCCGATGCGGCTGTTAAAAAAGGCGAAATGTCGAAAGCGATTATCGTTCGTACCAAGCTTCCTATCCGCCGGCACGATGGGACATATGTGCGTTTTGACACCAATGCCGTTGTGTTAATCGATGACGGCGGAAACCCAAAAGGCACGCGTGTCTTTGGGCCTATAGCGCGTGAGCTTCGTAATCTTGAATATATGAAAATTATTTCCTTAGCCCCAGAGGTTGTCTAATGCTTAAGATAAGAAAAGACGATATCGTTGCCGTTACAACCGGTAAAGATAGAGGAAAACGCGGCAAAGTCCTGCAGGTTTTTCCGCAGGAGACACGCGTTTTAATCGAAGGGATTAACCTTGTTAAAAAAGCTCGCCGACGCACACAGCAAAATCAGCAAGGCGGAATTGTTCCTATCGAACTTCCTATCCATTTGTCGAATGTTATGATTGTGTGCAAAGCATGCGATAAACCTGTGCGTTTTAAGGCAACCATTTTAAAAGACGGCACAAAGGTACGTGAATGTAAAAAATGTGGAGCAACCGTTTAATATGAAACCTCGTCTTCAAGAAAAGTATCAACAAGAAGTAGTCGTGGCTATAAAAGAAAAATTTAACATCAAAAATTCTTTAGCCGTCCCTCGCTTAGAAAAAATCGTGGTTAACATGGGCGTTGGTGAAGCCACAGCGGATGTCAAGATTTTAGAAACAGCCGCCGATGAACTTGCTCTGATTACCGGTCAAAAACCGCTTTTGCGCCAGGCCAAAGTCGCGATTTCTAATTTTCGACTAAAAGAAAACGCGGCCATAGGATGCAAAGTCACGCTTCGCCGCACAAAAATGTATGAATTTTTAGACCGTCTTGTGAATGTGGCGCTTCCGCGTATCCGTGATTTCAACGGTGTGCCGAAAAAATCATTTGATCGCGAAGGCAATTATACGCTGGGCCTATCCGAGCAGACAATTTTTCCTGAAGTTGAATCGGATAGAGTACGCCGCGCGCAGGGCATGGATATTAGTTTTGTTTTTAATCATGGGCCGCAAGAGCATACGTATGAAGTATTGAGACTTTTAGGAATGCCGTTTAGCAAATAAAAGGATAGATATGGCCAAAAAAGGTTTAAGAAATAAAGCAGCGGGTCCGGCGAAGTTTTCAACAAGGCGATACAATCGCTGCGGCTACTGCGGCCGCTCACGGGCGTTTTTACGCCGTTTTGGAATGTGCCGCATCTGTTTCAGGGAACTCGCATGGAAAGGCGAAATCCCGGGGGTAAAAAAAGCAAGCTGGTAATTTAAAGGAGTATTATGGATTCTATTGCAAATGCACTTACACTGATTCGCAACGCGACCCGCGCAAACAAGGAAACCGTCGATCTTCGCGCCTCAAAGTTGCTTGAGCGGATTATGGAAATTTTTAAAACAGACGGCTATATTGAAAATTTTCGTTTGGTTAAAGACAATAAGCAGGGAATTTTAAAGATTTATTTAAGATATGACAACAAAAAACCCGTGATTACGGGGTTAAAAAGAGTGTCGCGCACGGGTCTGCGCCTCTATAAAGGCTCAAGAGAAGTGCCTCGGGTTTTGGATGGTCTTGGAACGGCTGTTATTTCTACATCCAAGGGAGTTATTAGCGGCCGCGAAGCCCGTAAATTAAAAGTCGGCGGTGAAGTCATTTGTTACATTTGGTAAGGAACAGAAAATGTCACGTATAGGAAAAATTCCAGTTGTGCTTCCCAAGGGTGTTAAAGTTACCGTTGATCCAAGCCATGTTTTTTTGGAAGGGCCCAAGGGTAAGCTCACTCTCGACATTCCTTTAGGAATCACGGTTGAGCAAAAGGAAGAAAAACTTATTATAAAACGCACATCTGATACAAAACAAAATCGTTCTAATCACGGAACCATTCGCGCGCTTTTGGTTAATATGGTCGCGGGAGTGACGCAGGGGCATAAAAAGACGCTTGAGATTCAGGGCGTCGGTTTTCGCGCTCAGGCTCAAGGGCAAAAATTGAATATGAGTCTTGGATTCAGCCATCAGATTGATTTAGAGATTCCGGCGGGCGTTGCCGTTAAAACTCCAAAGCCAACCGATGTTGAAGTGGAAGGAATCAATAACATGCTGGTCGGGCAAGTTACAGCAAATATCCGAAAGATTAAACCGCCCGAGCCTTACAAAGGCAAAGGAATTCGCTATTCAGGTGAATTCGTGAGACGTAAACAAGGTAAGCAGGTTACAAAATAATTTGAGCCTTTAATTTTTATTAGAGGGCTCATCCTGAACGAAGTGAAGGATCGATATGAGCCGAATCACAGAGAGAAAAAGATTTTTTAGGCATGAACGTGTACGTAAAATCGTTCGCGGCACAAGCGCGCAGCCCAGGCTTTGCGTCCACCGCAGCTTAAACAATTTGCAGGCGCAGGTCATTGACGATGTTTCTGGAAAGGTTTTGTTTGGAATTTCAACAAATCAAAAAGATTTTCAAAAGAAAAATAAAACCGGCGGCAATGTTAAAGCAGCAACAACTTTAGGTGAAATGATGGCCGCGAAAGCCAAAGAAAAAGGAATTCAAAAGGTAAGCTTTGACCGCGGCGGCTGGCTTTATCACGGGCGTATCAAGGCCTTTGCCGATGGGGCTCGAAAAGGCGGCCTAGTATTTTAAAGGAAAGTATTTTATGATCGACGAAAAAGAAAATCCAGCACAGCAAGTACCAGAAAATATTCCAGCGCCAGAAAAAGCTCAAGCGCCCGAAGCGCCAGCCGGCGACAGGGGAAATACCGGCGAGCGAAGCGAGCGAAGCGAGCGCGGCGATCGGGGAGGCCAGCGAAGACGTGAATCTCGCCGTCCAAAGCGTGAACGCACGGCGCAGTCTTCAGAATTTATTGAAAAAGTTATTGCAATAAATCGTGTCACAAAAGTTACTAAGGGCGGTAAAAAGATGTCGTTTAGCGCTCTCGTTGTTATTGGTGATGGAAAAGGGCACGTGGGTTATAATTTAGGAAAATCAAACGAAGTTGCCGGGGCAATTAAGAAAGCTATCATGGCAGCCAAAAAAGAGATGGTCAAGATTCCCATGAAAGGTTTTACGATTCCACATCTCATCTTAGGAAAATGCGGCGCGGCACAAGTTATGTTAAAACCAGCCCTCGAAGGTACGGGCGTTATTGCCGCCGGCCCTGTGCGCGCCATTTGCGATGCCGCTGGGATTCGCGACATTTTAACAAAATGCCATAAATCAAATAACCCCATCAATGTTGTGAAAGCAACGATGGACGGGTTGGCTCGTTTAAAATCTGCAACTTTGAAACCAGAAGTGCTTGAACAAGAAGAAGGCCAACATGCAGCTGCATGAACTTAAAGCTCCTAAAGGAGCTCGTAAAAGACGAAAGATTGTCGGGCGGGGCCCTGGTTCCGGCCACGGCAAAACATCTTGCCGCGGTCAAAAAGGCCAGCGTGCGCGTTCTGGACGCGGGCCTATTTTAGGCAGTGAAGGCGGACAGATGGCTTTAATTAAAAGGCTCCCTAAGTTTGGGTTTACAAGCAAATCACCTATCCTTTATCAGATTGTCAATTTAAAAAATTTAACGCGTTTCAAGGAAGGCTCCGTGATCAACGGGGACTTTTTAAAATCTCACGGACTTATCAAAGATACATTCCGTCCTTTTAAGATATTAGGTGAAGGCGAAATAAAAAAACCTCTTGTGATTCACGCGCATTATTTTTCCAAAAGCGCTCAAGATAAAATTACCAAGGCTGGCGGTAAAGCCGAGGTGATTGAAGAAGTCAAGGCATAGCATGCTTTCGGCTTTTGCAAATTGTTTTCGAATCCCTGAACTCAGGAAAAAGATTTTATTTACCTTAGGGATTGTTTTAGTTTATCGCATTGGGTGTCATATCCCAACGCCCGGCGTCAATGGTGCTGTTTTGGCCGAGTTTTTTAATCGGATCAATCAAACATCGGGCGGTACGATCTTTGGCATTATGAATATGTTCTCCGGGGGCGCCCTGGAGAAGCTCACGATTTTTTCTCTTGGCAACATGCCATACATTTCAAGCTCGATTATTATCCAGCTTTTGACGGCGGTGATTCCGGCGCTTGAAAAATTAGCCAAGCAAGGGCACGTGGGCTACATGAAAATTAATCAATACACGCGCTATGGCACGCTCGCGCTTTCTTTGGTGCAGTCATTTTTTATCGCTCTTTGGCTTGAAAGTCCGCATGCCTTTCAAGGGCTCCACATTGTCAACAACCCAGGGTGGGGCTTTCGCTTCACGACAGTCTTAACGCTGTCCTGCGGGACGCTCTTTTTGATGTGGTTAGGTGAACAAATTCAAGAGCGCGGCATAGGTAACGGCATTTCTCTTATTATTACGGCCGGTATTTTATCACGCGCGCCGACAGCCATGAGTGACTTATTTCTATTGTTGTCGCCAAAATCAGCAACGATGCGCCAGATTCAGCCTCTTACGCTTGTTATGATGTGCTTCTTCTTGGTCGCGGTTATTATTTCGGTTACGTTGATTACCCAGGGCCAAAGAAAAATCCCCGTGCAGTATGCGCGGCGGGTGGTAGGACGAAAGGTATACGGCGGACAAAGCACGTATATCCCGTTAAAAGTGGATACGGCGGGTGTCATCGCGATTATTTTCGCGCAGTCCATCATTCTTTTTCCAGCAACGATTGCGAGTTTTATTCCAAATCCAAGTTTTTTAGCGTTTGCAAATAATCTTGCCCGCGGGCATGCCTTGTACTACACGATCTATGGACTAATGATTATCTTTTTCTGTTATTTTTATACGGCGATTGTTTTTAACCCGGCGGATGTGGCTGAAAATATGAAAAAGCATGGGGGATTTATTCCGGGCGTGCGGCCTGGGACACCGACGGCGGACTTTTTAGATTTTGTGATGACGCGTATTACGCTTGCGGGCGCGATCTTTATTTGTACGATTGCCATTATGCCGGACGCGATTATGGCAGGTTTTAAGGTGCCATATTTGGTGGCTTCATTTTTTGGCGGTACGGGAGTTTTGATTATAGTCGGTGTTATGTTGGACACAATGAAGCAGATTGAATCGCACCTTTTAATGCGGCACTACGATGGGTTTATGAAATCTGGACAGCTTAAAGGACGCAGATAGTTTATGAGAATTGTTTTATTAGGACCTCCCGGTGCTGGAAAAGGAACGCTGGCTGCTCATTTAAAAGAACAATACGGCCTAGTTCATATTTCAACAGGTGACATGCTTCGCGAGGAGACAAAGAAGAATTCTCCCCTTGGAAAAGATATTAAGCAAATCGTTGAAAAAGGTGGCCTTGTTCCGGATGAGATTGTAACCAAGATTATTGAGAATAGATTAAGCAAGGCTAAAGATTTCAAGCAAGGGTATATGTTGGATGGTTTTCCGCGAACCCAAGCTCAGGCTAAAGACCTCGACGTTATTTTAGTTAAGATTAACGAGCCTATTGATTTTGCGATTGATTTTGAAGCGACAGTACCGGTGATTGTTCAAAGATTGACCGGGCGCAGAGTATGCAAAAAGTGCGGCGCCTTGTTTCATGTTAAAAATAAACCGCCTAAAAAGCAAAGCGTTTGTGATGTCTGCAACGGCGAGCTGTATCAAAGGTCTGATGATAATGAAGAAACGATCAAAACGCGCTTAGATGTTTATTATAAAAATATCGCTCCGATTGTTGCTTATTATGAAAAACAAGGGAAGCTGCGCAAGGTTGATGCCGATAAAGGCGCTGTTGCAACAGAAAAAAGTGTCGTAAAGATTTTTAATGAAAGACAGACCCGTAACAATAAAAACACCGCAGGAGCTCGAGGTACTTAGAAGGTCAGGTAAGGTACTTGCAAGAATCACCGAAGAGCTCAAAAAAAATGTCAGGTCTGGCATTAGAACAGAAGAAATAAATAAAAGGGCGGAAGAGTTAATTGGTATATTTAAAGCGCAGCCTGCCTTTAAAGGATACAAAGGGTTTCCGGCCTCAGTGTGTGTGTCTCTGAATCAGGAAGTTGTACATGGGATTCCTGGAAAAAGAATTATTCAAGACGGCGATGTCGTTAGTGTCGATATCGGAATTATCTTTGAAAATTATTTTACCGACACCGCCTTTACGGTGGGCGTCGGAAGAATTGATGAAAAGCGTAAACATTTGCTTTTTGTGACGGAAAATGCGCTTTATAAGGGAATCGAACAAGCCAGGCCCGGCAATCATCTTTCAGATATTTCTTTCGCCGTGCAGAGCTTTGTTGAGGCGAATGGCCTGTCGATTGTAAGAGATTTTGTAGGACACGGCATCGGAATAGAACTGCATGAGGAGCCGGAAGTCCCCAATTACGGCTTGCCGCATGCGGGGCCGATTTTAAAAGAAGGAATGGTCCTCGCGATTGAGCCGATGGTGAATTTAGGAACGTGGAAGATAAAAATTTTGGAAGACGGTTGGACGGTTGTAACGGAAGATGGGCAGCCTTCAGCGCATTTTGAACATACAGTAGCGATAACACAGCAAGGTCCGGAGATTTTAACGAAATAAATTACTTTTAAAAATTATGGCCAAAGAAGATTTGATTGAAGTCGAAGGAATTGTCGAAGAGGGGTTGCCGAATGCCATGTTTCGCGTCAAACTCGACAACGGCCATAAAGTGCTCGCGCATATTTCAGGAAAAATCAGGATGCATTTTATCCGCATCTTACCCGGCGACAGAGTGAAGTTAGAACTTTCGCCGTATGATTTAAATCGTGGACGCATTACATTTCGCTGTAAAGAAGGCGAAATAAAAAAAGAAGAAAAGAGTTAACATCATGAAGGTCAAGTCATCCGTACGCATGATCTGCGGTAAATGTAAAATTGTCCGGCGCAAAGGCGTCGTGCGCGTCATTTGTTCTAATCCGAAACATAAACAAAGACAGGGATAAGGAAGAATATGCCAAGAATTTTAGGTATTGATATACCCAAAGAAAAACGCATTGAAGCAGCGTTGCCGTATATTTACGGCATTGGTTTCCCGATGTCGCGTAAAATTCTTACAATGGCTCAGGTGGACGGAAACAAAAGGGCCAAAGATCTTTCTGAGGAAGAAGTTTCAAAGATCACATCCATCATTCAAAAGAATTTTCGTGTCGAAGGTGATTTACGCCGTGAAGTTCAACAAAATATTAAACGCTTCATTGACATTGGTTCCTATCGCGGCATGCGGCATAAAAAAGGCCTTCCGGCGCGCGGACAAAGAACGCGTACCAATGCCCGCACGCGCAAGGGTAAAAAACGTATGGTTGGAACAATGATGAAACCAACGGCGGCACCGGCGGCGAAACCGGCTAAATAAGCCTTTAAATAAAAAGGATTACACATGGCAAAAAAAGATAAAGCAAAAAAGAAGCTCGGAATAACAAGCGGGCACGTCCATATTCAGGCGAGCTTTAACAACACAATTATTAGCATTACCGATAAACAGGGAAATGTGATTGTCTGGTCAAGCCCCGGGATCGTCGGATTCAGCGGTTCTAAAAAATCCACACCTTTCGCGGCACAGATTGCCGCGGCGGACGCGGCCCGTAAGGCAAAAGATTTAGGACTCGAAAGCGTTGAGGTTTTTGTCAAAGGCGCCGGTTCAGGCCGCGAGTCAGCGGTTCGAGCTTTGCAAGGCGCGGGACTAAACGTTACGATTATCAAAGATGTTACACCAATTCCGCACAATGGTTGTCGTGCGCGGAAAAAACGAAGAGTTTAAAAGGAGAACTATTAGATGGGGAGAAGCATAGGTCCAAGCTGCAGGCTGTGCAGGCGCGAAGGCGAAAAACTTTTTTTGAAAGGGCCGCGATGTTATTCGGATAAGTGCGCGGTTTCACGGCGAGAATATGCGCCCGGTCAGCATGGCGCGAAAAAAGGAAAATTATCCAACTTTGGCGTGCAGCTTCGTGAGAAGCAAAAGGTCAAAAGGATTTACGGCCTTATGGAAAATCAGTTTAGAAATTATTTTTCCAAAGCCGCGAGCGCTAAAGGTGTCACCGGCAGCGTGTTGCTCCAATTTTTAGAAAGACGTTTGGATAATGTTATTTTTCAGCTTGGATTTGCCGCCTCACGTAAAGAGGGCCGTCAAATCGTGAGCCACGGTTTAGTTTGTGTCAACAATGGAAAAGTTAATATTCCTTCGTTCCTTGTTAAGCCCGGTGATACTGTTGAACTTAAAGTTAAAGATAAGGGCGCGGAAAAAATTAAATTAAATATTGAGTATTCCAAGCAGCGCACGATTCCAGGGTGGCTTGAACCTGATCATGATCATTTTAAAGGAAAAATCGCGAGGCTTCCGGAACGCGAAGATATCAGCTTGCCTATCAAAGAACAATTAATCGTCGAGTTGTATTCAAGATAAGGTTTACCGACTAGGGAGGAATAAGACATGGGTGTAAAATGGCGTGATTTCCAGATGCCAAAACGTTTGGACTGCGATGAGGGATCTTATAACAATGTATTCGGAAAATTTACCGCCGAACCTTTTGAAAAAGGTTACGGTGTAACTTTAGGAAATTCACTGCGGCGCATTCTTCTCTCGTCTATCGAGGGAAGTGCCATCACGGCCATTCGCATCGAAGGCGTGTCGCATGAATTCTCGACCCTTCCCGGCGTGATGGAACCCGTGACGGATATTATTTTAAATATCAAAAAGCTTGTCATGCGCTCGCATTCAAAGACAGCCAAGACCATTTATATCAAGGCGACTGAAAAAGGCGAAGTGAAGGCGAAAGATATTATCTGCGATGAAACTATTGAGGTTTTAAATCCCGATTTGCATATCGCGACTTTAACGCGTGACGCGAAGTTTCATGTTGAGCTTGAGGTGTCGCGCGGACGTGGATATGTACCTTCTGAATTCAATAAAAGAGAAGACGCGCCGGTCGGCACGATTCCGGTGGATTCAATTTTTACGCCGATTACAAAGGTAAATTTCTTCGTTGAAAATACCCGCGTCGGACAGCGTACCGATTATGATAAACTTATTTTAGAAATCGGAACCAACGGCGGAATTAACCCCAAGGAAGCCCTGTTGTATGCTTCCAATATTTTACAGCGCCATTTGGATGTCTTTGTCGGTTACGGCCAGCTTCCGGAAGAAGAGGAAGAAGAAGAGGAAGTGACAGCCGAAGAAAAAGCGCTTTACGAAAAACTTCGCCTTCCGATTTCAGAACTCGAACTTTCCGTGCGCAGCTCGAACTGCTTAAAAGAAGCGAATATTAAAACCATCGCGGATTTGGTTCGAAAAAGCGAACCCGAACTTTTAGGCTTTCGTAATTTTGGTAAAAAATCTTTAACCGAAATTGACGATCTTTTAAAAGTCATGGGATTAGGTTTAGGCATAAAGGTTGATTTAAAGAAATTAAGAAAAAAGGAATAACATGCGACATCAAGTTTCGAAACGTTTAGGGCGGCATTTAAGTCTTCGCAAGGCAACGCTCCGTGATATTGCGAAGGCCACATTGGTGCATGAGCGTATTTGTACAACTAAAGCTAAGGCCAGAGAGGCAAGGAAGCTTGTTGATCGCTTGATCACGCTCGGAAAAAAAGGCACGCTTTCTGCAAAGCGCCGCGCATTTTCTATCCTCTGTGATCATATGATAGTCAGTAATTTATTTGAGAAAACGGCCCCACGTTTCAAAAGCCGTATAGGCGGATATACGCGCATTATTCCCTTGGCGTTACGACGAGGCGATGGTGCTTTTCTTGTCTTTTTGGAACTCACGGAAAAAGCTGTCATCGTGGCACCCGAACCAAAGACAAAAGAAGAAACAAAGGCGCAGCTGAAAGCTAAAGAAGCGCTTTCTAAAAAGGAAGTTAAAAGTCAAGAAGTGAAGACGGAAGAAAAAGAGATTCCTAGGAAAGACGAAACACCAAAAAGGATTTCTCCGAAAGTTTTAGGCGGATTACAGAAGATATTTAGAAAAAAGACTCCTTAACATATAAACTCGGATGCTCCTTGAACGTTAACCAAAGAGTTAAGAACATTCTCGGTTCCACAACGCTCGCGATTACGGCCCGCGCCAAAGCGCTTCAGGCAGAAGGCAAGGATGTCGTCAATTTCGCGGCCGGTGAGCCGGACTTTGACACACCAGACTTTATCAAATCCGCAGCAATTGAAGCCATCCAAAAAGGTTTTACAAAATACACGCCGAGCACGGGTACGGTTGAACTGCGAAAAGCCATTGCTCAAAAATTTCAAAAAGATAACGGATTAACATATACGCCCGAACAAGTCGTTGTTTCGTGCGGGGCTAAGCATTGTATTTATGATTTGATTCAGGTTTTGGTTGACGACGGCGATGAAGTTATTTTGCCGGCGCCGTATTGGGTAAGCTATCCTGAGATGGTTAAGCTTGCGGGAGGCATAAGCAAGGTCGTTCAAACAGATGTAAAAACCCAATTTAAAATTACTGCTGCTGAGCTTTCCAGAAATATTTCGAAGAGAACAAAAGCCTTCGTTTTAAATTCGCCCTCTAATCCGACCGGCATGGTCTATTCGAAAAAGGAACTCGAAGATATCGCGCAGGTTTGCGTTAAGAATAATATTTATGTGATCAGCGATGAGATTTACGAAAAATTAATTTATATTAAAGAACCTTATGTTTCTATTGCGTCGTTCGGGAAAGATATATACAATCTAACTGCGACCGTGAACGGTGTTTCCAAAGCGTATTCGATGACAGGGTGGAGAATCGGTTATTTAGGGGTGGCGCAGGAAATTGTTGATTTCATCAAAAAGTTTCAAGATCATACGACGTCAAACCCCGCGTCCATCAGTCAAGCGGCGGCTTTGGCGGCTCTAAAAGCTCCGGAAGAAAGTGTTCAAGCCATGTGCCGGGAATTTGAACGCCGTCGGGATTTGATGATTTCACTTCTTAAAGATATTCCTCAAATCAGCTGTGTTCCCCCGCAAGGCGCGTTTTATGCGTTTTGCGATATTTCGAAACTAAATATGAAATCCGCCAAAGCCGCCGAACGTATTTTAAATGAAGTCAATGTCGCCGTTATTCCGGGCGATGGTTTTGGCGCCGAAGGTTACTTGCGCCTTAGCTTTGCTACATCTGAAGAGCGTATCAAAGAAGGTGTCAAAAGAATCGGCAATTGGATTAAAGATTTAGCGCACAAACCACACGCTTCAGCTGTTTAGCTAAGAAAGAAATAAATAAATAAATAAATAAATAAATAAATAAATTATGGAACTACGCGACCTTCTTTTATTAACCATCCAAAAAAAAGCTT
>CAZBRU010000001.1:0-1617 GCA_964494585.1 uncultured Planctomycetales bacterium | reverse complement strand
AAATAAATTATGGAACTACGCGACCTTCTTTTATTAACCATCCAAAAAAAAGCTTCTGACCTTCATTTAACTGAAAATTCGCCTCCGGTTCTTCGTGTTGATGGAAGATTGATGCTTTCCAAATCCGACGCCTTAACGCGCGAGGCTCTTAAGAAAATGATTTATAGTATTCTTTCGGATTATCAAAAAGAAAAATTTGAAAAAGACTGGGAACTTGATTTTTCCCTTGCTCTTCCCGGGCTTGACCGCTTTCGTGCCAACGTCCATCTTCAGCGGGGTTCCGTTGAGGCCGCGTTTCGGCGTATTCCGCTTTTTTTGCCTAAAATTGAAGAATTAGGGTTGCCAAGCGTGATTTGTGACTTGGCACGCCGTCCCAACGGCCTTGTTCTTATCACGGGTCCCACGGGAATGGGGAAAACAACGACCTTAGCGTCGATGATTAATTTAATCAATGAAGAGCGTTCAAGCGTGATGGTGTGCATTGAAGACCCTATTGAGTATATTCATCAAAATAAAAAATCAATTATTAAACAGCGCGAAGTTTTTAGCGACACGCGCTCTTTTGCGGAAGCCTTAAAACGCTGCTTACGCCAAGACCCCGATGTTATTGTTGTCGGTGAAATGCGTGACCTTGAAACCATCGCGACCGCTTTAACCGCGGCCGAAACAGGACATTTAGTCTTGGCAACCTTGCATACTCCTGATGCGCCGCAAACCATTGAGCGCATTATTGATGTTTTTCCGCCGTTCCAACAGCAGCAGGTGCGTTTACAGCTTTCCGATTCCCTGCAAGGCGTGGTTTCTCAGCTTCTTTTACCGCGGGCAAGCGGAACAGGGCGTGTCTTAGCGACCGAAATCATGGTCGCAACTTCCGGCGTGCGCAACCTTATCCGTGAACAGGCCATCGAACAACTTCCCACCGTCATTCAAACCGGCGGACAGTTTGGGATGAAGTCGATGGACAAATCTCTTAAAGAATTATATCAATCTGGTATCATCAGCTACGATGTGGCTTTAAGTAAAGCTAAAAATCCGGAAGAATTCAAACAATTATAAAAGGATTAAAATGGCGTATAAAGTGACGTTAATTCCAGGTGACGGAATCGGCCCGGAAGTTGCTATGGCTATGAAAAAATGCCTTGATGTGACCGGCGTTAAAATAGATTGGGAAGAACAGCCTGCCGGCGAACATGCCATTGCGAAATTCGGCGTGCCGCTGCCGCCGCAAACATTAGAGTCAGTCAGAAAAAATAAATTAGCGATTAAAGGTCCGATTGTGACGCCGATTGGAAAAGGATTTCGTTCGGTCAATGTTCAGCTTCGTCAAGAATTAGACTTGTATGCCTGTGTTCGGCCCGCGCAAAAGTTTGAAGGCGCTAAAAGTGTAGTTAAAAAAATTGATTTGGTTATTGTGCGTGAAAACACGGAAGATTTGTACGCGGGAATCGAATTTGAAATGGGAAGCGAGGCCGCAAAAAAGGTGATCGGTGAAATCAATGCGCTCCAGCCGAAACAAATCAAAGATGACGCGGCCATTTCGATAAAACCTATTTCTGTTTCAAAGTCGCGGCGCATTGTGAAATATGCCTTTGAATACGCCCTTAAAAATAACCGCAA